>JBKHXL010000092.1:0-8016 GCA_046566045.1 Candidatus Limnocylindria bacterium | reverse complement strand
TCCACGTCCTCCACGCCGACCACGATGTTGCAGCCGTTGACCGGCGCGCCGATCTCCGGCTTCGGGCCCAGGCGCGGGGTGAGGCCGCCGTTGATGCCCATCCCGGGCGTGCCGGCGTTGTCGATGGCGCCCTCACCCGTCGAGATGACCCAGTACGGCTGGTCGCCGCCGCCGTACTCCTCGAACGTCCAGCCGAGCAGTGCCGAGTAGAAGTCGATGAGCCGTTGTGGCTCGCTGGCGTGGATCTCGAAGTGGACGACCAGGTTGGCCATCGCGGCGTCTCCTCTGCGGCGATCGTGCGTGGGCCCAGTCTATCGGCCATCCGCCCGCACCTCGCCGACGCACCCGATGGTGACATGCCAACCCCCCAGCGCACCTCCCTCCAGCACCTCCGGTCCGCCGACGTGGAGCGCGGGCGGCATCCCGGCGATCGCGTCGACCATGCCGTCCGGCGCGTGGCGTTTGCCGGCCGCCTGATCGCGATCTCCTGGGGATCGACTCAGCCGATCGCGGGCGTCACGTTGTGGTTGCGCCGGAACACGTTGTCCGGGTCCCAGGACCGTTTCAGGGCCGCGAGGGGCGGCAGCGTCCGGTCGCCGTAGATCCGGCGGCTCATCTCCGGGCCGGTGTCCGTGTTCTCGTTGGCGTAGCGCCCCTCCACCGCAAGCGGCTCGACGAGATCCATCGTGGCACGGACCCACCCCTCGTTCGTGACGTCGTCGGCCGGGTCCTCCCAGGTGGAGTCGGCGCTGACGTCGAAGCGGGCCGTGCGGCCGGTGTAGGCCATCGCGTCGTCGTCCACCCGCGCGATCGCCCCGCCCTGGGCGGTCACGCCGACGGAACCCCCGGACGGGCCGCTCGCGACCTGTTCCACGAGCCGGTCCACGATGTCGAGCGACAGGTCGTCCACGAACGCCCCCGCGATGAAGGTGCGATGCCCGAATCCGAGCAGCAGGTCGTGCGCGGTCTGGACCTCGAGGTACGGCTGGCTCAGGCTGCTCACCGACACCGGCCTGGGACCCTGACGCAGGCCGGCGGTGTGGCCCTGGAACGCGTCCGGCGGGCCGCTGTGGTTGAACGAGAGGAAGACGGCCGGGTCCCGGTCGGGCGGCTCGGGCGCCCCGACGCCCCAGATCAGGGCCACGCTGTCGGGCGCCGTCAGCGCGAAGTCGCGGAACACCTGCCACACCTCACGGGCAGCCGCCGCACGGTAGATCCGGACCTCGCGCTGGAGGTTCGGCCCGAAGGGGTGCAGATCGAACTCGAGCGCCGTCGCGATCCCGAAGTTCCAGCCGGCGCCCCGCAGCCCCCAGAAGAGGTCGGGCTCGTCCCTCTCGCTTGCCCGGACGTGCCGGCCGTCCGCGGTCACGAGCTCGACGACCCGAAGGCTGTCAATGGTCAGGCCGAACCGGCGCTGGAGTCGCCCGACCCCACCCCCGAGGGTCAGGCCCGCGACCCCGGTGTGGCCGATGACCCCGGTCGGGCAGACGAGTCCGTGGGCCTGTGCCGCGACGTCGAGCTCGCCGAGCAGGGCGCCGCCGTTCGCTCGCGCCCGGCGCCGCTCCGGGTCGACCGTGACGCCGCGCATCCGCACCATGTCGATGACGATGCCACCGTCCGTGCACGAATGGCCCGCAGGGCTGTGCCCGCCGGAGCGGATGGCCAGCTCAAGGTCGTGCTCCCTGGCGAACCGCAGCGCGGTCGCGACCTCGGCGGCGGTCCGCGGCCGGAGGATCGCCAACGGACGCAGGTCGTGGACCGCGTTCCACAGCCGGCGTGCCCCGTCGTAGTCGGCATCGGCGGCGGTCAGAAGCTCGCCGTCGAAGGCGTCGCGCAGAAGCCTCAGCGGATCGGTCATCGGCCAGGGGCCCGGGTGGCCGGTCGGTACCAGTCGAGGACCCGCATGGCGCGGATCGTGTTCCAGCGACTCGGGCCGCCCGCCGGTTCCATCTCGACGTGGGACGCACCGTCGTGGACGCGCTGGAGCGGCCAGCGGCCGTCCGGGCCGCGCTGCGCCTCGACCACCTCGATCGCCTCCGCCATGCGCTCGTCGGGCGGGACTCCGGCGGCGCGCAGGTACTCCAGGCCGCGCAGGATGTCGTAGTGGTACCAGTGCGGGAAGGCGAAGCGGAGCCAGTCGGGATCGATGACGTCGCCCGTGGACCGCCGTCGGAAGAGGCGACGTTCGAGCAGGTAGGCCTCCGCGCGGCGACGGGCCTCCCCCACCCGGTCCGAGCCGCCGACGGACCGTTCGTGCTCCACGAGGCCCTCGAGCACGTTGATCGTGGTGCCGAACGACGACACGGTGGCGCCGTTCGCGACCTCGCAGTTCCAGCCACCGTCCGGCAGCTGCTCGCCGAGGAGTCGGTCCACGAGCGGGGCCATGTCCACGCCGAAGTAGGCACCGGTCGCGACGATGTTGCCGTTGATGCACGGTTCGACTTCGCCATCGAACAAGGGGTTGGCGCCCCAGTCGTCGTGCCAGTCGATGCCGGCGCCCCAGGTCACCTGCTCCCGAACGAGGGTGATCGCCCGGTGCGCGCCGTCCGACGCCGGATCCAGCCCGAACCGGCGCAGCAGCTCCAGCACGTGAAAGGTGTCCGTCCAGTCGTGCGACCAGGCGCGGCCGCCCCACAGGCCGTCGGGCGCCTGGAGCGCCAGGAGCCGCGCGCCCCAGCCCTGGGTCTCGACTCGGCTGCGCTCGGCGGCGACGGCGTCCGCGGACGCGTCCGTGAGGTCGCGCATGACCTGCCAGCGGATGGCCGGATCCGCGTCGAGCAGCCACTCGATGACGCCGGTCCGGTCGCTCGACTGCATGGCGCCATCGTACCGGCGCACGGGGGGCGGGCTGGGGTCGGGGGGCGTTGGCGGCCGGGCGGGCCGTGGGGCCGGGCGGGCCGTGGGGCCGGGCGGGCCGCCGGTTCCGTGCCGTGCGCCCATCGCCCGGACGCGCGTCCGCTGGGCGTACATCCGGGCGGGGGAAGCCGCGCGGGTGGCGCTTCCCCCGACGCTGGGCTCGCAGGGCGGACGCGCCGGCGGTGGAACGAGGCTGCGGCGCCCGATCTCGCCCGTTCCACCGCTGGGATGTACGCGTGGCGGACATCGGCCGGGTCCGGGGGCGAGGCGGGTGGCGATTAGACTCACGGGCATGATCACCTGGTCGCGGTTCGAAGCAGAGTCGCCTCACGTCGCCGAGATCTTCCGGCGGCGCCACCGCGCGGCCGCCAACCTGTGCTTCCTGGCCACGCTCCGGGCCGACGGCTTCCCGCGCATCAGCCCGATGGAGCCGCGCATCTTCGAGGACCATCTCGTGCTCGTCGGCATGCCCGGCACGAACAAGTTCCGGGACCTCGCCCGCGATCCGCGGTTCAGCCTCCACACGGCAAGCATCGATCCGAACGTCGGCGACGGGGACGCCAAGGTATGGGGTCTCGCTGCGCACCTCGACGACGCGGACTTCCAGGTGCGCTGGGCGGAGTCGGTCTTCCAGGAGTCCGGGTACGACCTGCGCGGTCAGCGCTTCGACCCGTTCTACGTCGCCGACCTCCGCGGGGCCTCGTCGCTCGAGGTCGTGGACGACGCGCTGCGGATCACGATCTGGAAGCCCGGCGAGGGCGAACGCGTCGTCGAGAAGACCTGACGGACCGGCTCGAGTACGCGGGCCCGGCCGGCCGCCGGGAACGTCGCCCGGCCCGGCCGCCGGCCACGTCGTCCAGCCGCCTACCAGTCGATCGAGGCGACCTCCAGGGGCGCCGACACGCCCTTGACCCGGATCTCGCGACGTGCCGCGTCCGGCACCGTCACGCCGGCCTCGGCGATGACGTCCTGGGTGGCCAGGATCTCGCCCGCGCCGGCCAGCGCCCCGACGCGCGCGGCCACGTGGACCCCGAGGCCGCTGTAGTCCATCCCCCGTCGATTGGCGTCGGCCACGTGGACCCCGATCCGCACGGGCGGCGCGAACCCGATGGAGTCGCCATGGTCGCGCAGGGCTCGCTGGATGGCGACCGCGCAATCCACCGCACGGCGGGCCGACGCGAAGGCCGCGAAGTAGCCGTCCCCGGTCGAGTTCACCAGCTCCCCTCCCCCGCCGACGATGTGGCGCCGCAGGGTGTCGTCGTGCCAGCGCAGCAGCCGCTCCCAGGCCGCGTCGCCGAGCGCCTCGGCGAGGGTCGTGGATCCGACGATATCGGTGAACATGAACGCGCGATGGACCTGCTCCGGCGCGCGGCGACGGTCTTCCGCCGCGGCGAGCAACCGCTCCCCCGCCGCCGCGTCCAGGGTCGCCCCCAGTCGCTGGAACTCCTCGACGGCCGCACGGAGCTCCAGGTGGGCGTCGTCCTCGTCGCCCAGGGCGTGCAGCGCGTCGGCCAGCACGGCCCGGCTGCGTGCCACCTCGTAGGGCACCCCGACCTCGCGCCAGCCGCGGATCGCGGCACGCAGCGCCCGGGCCGCGCCGGCCGCATCCCCCTCGGCCAGGAGGACCCGGCCGAGCGCCTCCTGGCGCTGGGCCTCGAGCGCCGGAGACGGGTAGTCGGCGATGGTGTCGGCCAGCTCGTCGACCGCCGTCCGGGCCGATGCCACGTCGCCCGCCGCGACGAGGATCTCGACGCGGGCCGGGAGGAGCCGGGCCCGGCCCCAGCGATTCCACGCCTGCTCCTCGATCGCGCCGTCGATGGCGGTCAGTGCGGCCTGGACCCTGCCCTGGGCGAGCCGGATGAGAGCCAGCGCCGGGTGCGGCGACCGACCCCGGGCGTGCGCCTCGCGCAGCGCCGCCTCCGCGCCGTCCAGGTCGCCACGCAGCCGCCGGATGTCGCCGAGGGCGTAGAAGCCGTCGGCTTGCGGGCCTGACGCCTGGAAGCGCTCGAGCTCGGCATTCGCCGCCTGGAGGTCCGTCTCAGCCTGGTCCCACGCGCCGCTCAGGGCGGTCACCTCGGCGCGGTGGACGCGGCACACGCCCGGGAAGCCCGAGACCGACTGGCGCTTGCAGTAGCGCTCGGTCGCCTCGATCCATTCATGCGCGCGCCGGTAGTCGCTCAGGTCGCGGCAGGCGGAGATCATCCGGCAGGCGGTGATGCCACTGGTGAACGGGCTCAGCTCGCCGTTGACAGCCGCGATCGTCGCCTCCTCGAGCAGGGCCAGGCCATCGGGCGTGGCGCCGCCCGCGATGCGCAGCTCACCGAGGTGCGCCAGCGACCACGCTCGCAGATCCGGGTCGGTCGCGCGCTCGCCGATGGCCACGGCCCGCTCGGCCAGCTCGACCGCTCGGTCGACGTCCCCGGCCGAGGCAGACATCTCGCTCCGGACGAGGGCGAGGTAGCCGTGCGCGTACGTCTCGCCGTCATCGGTGAGGATGCGCTCGGCCCGGCGGACCCAGCCGGACGCGATCGACGGCCGGCCATCGAGCAGAGCGCCGCGGGCCAGGTCGATCGCGAGATAGGCCGCACGCTGCTCGTCGCCGGCATCGAGGTACCAGCGGAAGGCTCGCTCGCGGGCCTCGGGGACCATCTCGGGCCGGGCCACGAAGAAGTCCGCCTCGGATAGCGCCTCGAGGTCCGGGCCGGCGAGGGGGGTGATCGCGTCGCCGGCCATCAGCTGCTCGAAGGCGGTCGTCCAGTCGTGGCGCGCCAGCGCGCTCCGGCCGGCCGCGACGGGATCGTCCGCGGGAGTGGAGGCGATGCCCTCGGTCATCGGTCGATTGTCGCACCGCGCACCAAGGGTCGACCGACGGGCGGCTGATCCATCCCATCGCCCGGAGGCCGCCGCACGACACCTCGCGTACGATCGCGGCACGCCGGGCGCTTGACGTCCCTGTCATACAACCGTATGGTTGTACCAATGCGGACCACCTTCGAGCCCGACCAGGTCTTCGCCGCGCTGGCCGACGCCACGCGACGCGACATCGTGCTGCGCGCGATGAGCGGGCACGAGGGCGTCGCCGAGCTGGCCCGGCACTACCCGATGAGCTTCGCCGCCGTGCAGAAGCACGTCGCGATCCTCGAGCGAGCGGGACTGGTGACCAAGCGGCGCATCGGCCGCCGGAAGGTCGTCCGCACGAACCTCGAGGGCCTGCGCGTCGCCCGACGTCTGCTCGACCGATACGAACAGCTGTGGCGCGACCGATTCGACCGTATGACCCAGCTCATCACCGATACCCGACAGGAGACCGAAGGATGACCGTCACCGCCGTCAGCAAGGACCCGAAGGCCCTGAAGATGACCCTCACCGCCGAGTTCGACGCGTCACCGGAGCGCGTCTGGCAGCTGTGGGCCGATCCGCGCCAGCTCGAGCGCTGGTGGGGGCCGCCGACGTACCCCGCCACGTTCACGCAGCATGACCTCTCCCCTGGCAGCCGGGTGCACTACCACATGACCGGGCCGGAGGGCGACCAGCCGAAGGGCTACTGGGACATCGTGGAGACCGACCCGCCCCGCCGCCTGGTGTTCCGCGACGGTTTCGCGCATGACGACGGAAGCCCGAACGAGGCGCTGCCCGAGGGCGAGGCCCGCGTCACGATCGAGGAGATCGGCGACGGGCGCACCCGCATGTCGATCGAGAGCCACTTCCCGAGCACCGAGGCCATGGAGCAGGTCCTCGCCATGGGCATGGAGGAGGGCCTGAAGGAGGCCGTGGGCCAGATCGACGCGATCCTGGCCGAGCGCGCCGCCTGACCGATGAGTTTCGGGCACCATCCGCGTCCAACCGGGTGACGACGAACGAACTGGAGAACGCCATGACCATCGCCACGCCGCCGGACACCAGGACCCTGGACGTGCCGGGCGCGACCCTGACCTACGACGTTCGCCGTCGCGAGGACTCGACGGAGCCTCCGCTGTTCCTCATCGGCTCGCCGATGGCGGCGGCCGGCTTCGTGACGCTCGCCGGCCACTTCGCCGACCGCACGGTGATCACGTACGACCCGCGCGGGTCGGAGCGGAGCACGAAGGACGATCCCGCGAGCGAATCGACGCCGGAGGAGCACGCTGACGACCTGCACCGCGTCATCGAGGCCGTGGGCCTGAAGCCGGTCGACCTGTTCGCGAGCAGCGGCGGCGCCGTGAACGCGCTCATGCTGGTGCAGACGCATCCCGACGACGTGCGGACGCTGGTCGCCCACGAGCCGCCGGCGGAGAACCTCCTCCCGGATCGCAATGCGGCCCGAGCGGCCTCGCGCGCCGTGCACGCGACGTACATGCGTTCAGGGTTCGGCGCGGGGATGGCCCATTTCATCGCGCTCGTGAGCCACCGCGGCCTCTTCACCGATGACTGGGCGCTCCAGCCACCGCCCGATCCCGCCATGTTCGGCCTCCCGACCGAGGACGACGGGAAGCGCGACGACCCACTGCTGGGACAGAACATCGAGACCGCGACGGAGCCGGACCTCGACTTCGACGCCCTCCGGGCGGCCGGCACGCGCGTCGTCATCGGCGTCGGTGCCGAGTCCGATGGCGAGCTCGCGAACCGCGCCGGCAAGGCCGCCGCCCAGCGCCTCGGCGTCGAGCCGGTCGTCTTCCCGAGCAACCACGGCGGGTTCCTCGGCGGCGAGTACGGTCAGCACGGCGAGCCGGCGGCCTTCGCCGCGAAGCTCCGGCAGGTCCTCGAGGAGGCGTGATGGCAGCCCCCGGCAGGGTGATCTACGGCATGAACGTCTCGCTGGACGGCTTCGTGGCCACGCCGGACGGGGGCCTCGGGTGGACGACCGTCGACGAGGAGGTCCACCGCTGGTGGAACGATCAGCTCCGCGGGTCCGGCGGCTCCCTCTACGGCCGGCGGATCTACGAGGTGATGGCCGGGTATTGGCCGACCGCCGAACAGGATCCGGACATCAGCGAGGTCGAGCGCGACTTCGCGCAGGTGTGGAACCCGTTGCCCAAGGTGGTCTTCTCGACCACCCTCGGAAGCGTGGACGCCGGCGCCCGTCTGGTGCGCGGCGACGTCCGGGAGGTCCTGGCGGGCGTGCGACGCGACCTGGACGGGAACCTCGACGTCAGCGGTCCGAACCTCGCCGGCCAGTTCATC
>JBKHXL010000091.1:0-6788 GCA_046566045.1 Candidatus Limnocylindria bacterium | reverse complement strand
CGCGCGTTGAGGGCCGTGATGTCCACCGTTTCGCTCGTGTCCTCCTGCTCGACATAGGACGACACGGACAGGTTGTAGCCGTTCTCGGCGAGTTCGGCCGCCGGCACCAGGCGCGCGAAGTGCGCCTCATCCACCCGAATGGTGAAGGCGTCGAGGATCCGGCGCCGGTTCGCGTCCGTGAGCTTGTTCTTGTTGCCGACGCGCATGAACTCGGCCGAGGCGTCGATGAACAGCACCGCGTCGTCGGCCTTGGACTTCTTCAGGACGACGATGCACGTCCCGATCGTGGTGCCGAAGAACAGATCGGGCGGCAGCTGGATCACCGCGTCGACGTAGTTGTTGTCGATGAGGTACGCGCGGATCTTCCGCTCCGCGCCACCCCGGTACAGCACACCGGGGAACTGGACGATCGCGGCCGTGCCGTTGACGGCAAGCCAGCTGAGCATATGCATCGTGAATGCCAGGTCCGCCCTCGACTTCGGGGCGAGCACGCCCGCTGGGGCGTAGCGAGGGTCGTTGATGAGCAACGGGTTGTCGTCGCCATCCCACCGGATCGAATATGGCGGATTGGAGACGATCGCCTCGAACGGCTCATCGTCCCAGTGCTGAGGGTCGGTCAGCGTGTCGCCATGCGCGAGGTCGAACTGCTCGTAGTTGATGTCGTGCAGGAACATGTTGATACGCGCGAGGTTGTACGTGGTCAGGTTGATCTCCTGGCCGAAGAAGCCCTGGCGCACGTGCTCCTTCCCGAGCACCTTCGCGAACCGCAGCAGCAGCGACCCCGATCCGCACGCCGGATCGTAGACCTTGTTCACGTCCGTCTTGCCGACCACGGTGATGCGCGCGAGCAGCTCTGACACCTCCTGTGGGGTGAAGAACTCGCCGCCGGACTTGCCGGCAGTGGACGCGTACATCGTCATCAGGTACTCGTACGCGTCGCCGAAGGCGTCGATGGTGTTGTCGGCGAAGTCGCCGAGCTTGAGGTCGCCGACCGCGTCCAAGAGCTTGACCAGCTTCTCGTTGCGCTTGGCGACCGTGGGGCCAAGCCGGGCGCTGTTCACGTCCATGTCGTCGAAGAGGCCCTTGAGCGAATCCTCCGACTCCGTGCCGACCGCAGAGCCCTCGATGTGCTTGAAGACGCGCTCCAGGGTCTCATTCAGGTTCTCGTCCGTCGCCGCCCGCCGGCGGACGTTCGCGAACAGCTCGGACGGCAGGATGTAGAAGCCCTTCTCCTTGACCGTCTCAGCGCGACCGAACTCGGCCTTGGCGTCATCGAGCGTCGAGTAATCGAATCCGAGCGCCCCGGCGTCCTGTTCGAATCTCCGGATGTAGGCGGTCAGGTTCTCGCTGATGAAGCGGTAGAACAGCATGCCGAGCACGTAGCTCTTGAAGTCCCAGCCATCGACCGAACCTCGGAGGTCGTTGGCGATCCGCCAGATGGTCTTGTGGAGCTCGGCGCGCTGGGTCTCCTTGGTGGCCGGTGGCATCAGGCGGGCATCAGGCGGGCATCAGCTCGAGCGGCCCTCGGTGCCGCCCTCCGCCTCGGCGTCGAGCGAGTTGACGAACTCGCGGAAGACGTCCAGTCGCGGGTCCACGATGCGCTCGCCGGTCGACTCGAGGACGCTTCCCGCGGAGCCCTCCTCGTCGTCGCCAAGGCCGCCATCGACGCCCAGCGCGGCCGCCTCGAGCACGGTCGGGGAGGCGAAGATGCGGGCGCCCACCCGCACCGCCAGGGCCAGCGCGTCGGACGGACGGGCGTCGATCTCGTGGCGCTCGCCGTCGCGCATGACCACGAGCATCGCGTGGAAGGTCTCGTCGGCAAGGTCGGAGATGACCACCCGCTCCACGCGGCCGCCGACGGCGTCGAGCGTGCTGGCGAACAGGTCGTGGGTCAGTGGCCGCTCGGGGGACAGGCCCTGCAGGCGCATGGCGATGGCGCTCGCCTCCCACGGACCGATCCAGATCGGCAGGTAGCGATCGCGGTCGGTCTCCTTGAGGATGACCACGTGGCGGCTGGAGAGCATGTGGACCCGGACGCTCTCGACGACCATCTCGACCAGATCCTCTCGGTCCATCGCCGGATTATCCCACGCGCGCCCGGAGCGCCCCCGGCCCGCCCGCGGCCGGCCCCGCCGGACCAGCGGCGCAACCCCAGGGCGACGACGACGCCGAACACGAATCCGCCGATGTGGGCGAAGAACGCGACCCCGCCGCCCGCGTCGGTCACACCGAGCGACGCCACCCCGTCGATGAGCTGGAGGATGAACCAGAAGGCCAGGACCACGATGGCCGGCACGTCGATCAGCTGGTAGAAGAAGCCGAGGAAGACGAGCGACGTGATGCGCGCCCGCGGATAGAGCACGAGGTACGCGCCGAGTGCGGCGGCGATAGCCCCGGACGCGCCGACCATCGGGATGTCGGAGTCGGGTGCGATGGCCATCTGCGACAGTCCGGCCGCGATCCCGCCGGCGAGGTAGAAGCCGAGGAAGCGCAGGCGCCCGAGCCGGTCCTCGATGTTGTTGCCGAAGATCCACAGGTAGAGCATGTTGCCCAGGAGGTGCAGCCAGCCGCCGTGCAGGAACTGGCTGGTCACGAGCGTGGCGGCCTCCTCGCCCAGGCGGTCGCCGCCCTCCCAGGCCGCCAGCAGGTCGGCGGGCACGAGGCCCCACGTCCGGACCAGCGCGTCCAGTCCGGCCATGCCCTCGCCGGCCAGCGTGCCGAGCTCGAAGGCGAAGATGACCGAGCAGGCCGCGATGAGGCCGATCGTCACCAGCGGCGTGCGCCGTGTCGGATTCGCGTCGCGCAGGGGGATCACGGGATGTCGCGGCTCAGGGTTCCGTCGAGGCGTCGGGCGAGCCGGAGGCGTCCGGGCGAGCCGAGGACCCGGCGGACGGCGACGCGCTGGCGTCCGGGTCGACCGGTCCCTGCAGGATCACCCGGTGGACGCCGGTCTCGGACGCCCAGATGATCGCGTCGGGCTCCCCCTCCGAGCCGGCCACTGCGTACATGGCGAGGAGGCCGTCCCATGCATCGTCGCCGTCGGCCAGGCGGTACTGGGCGACGAACGCGCCGTTGCTCTTCTGGAAGGCGAGGATGCGGGCGTTCGTGCGGTCGAAGGCGTAGACCGTGCCCTGGCGCCGCTCACCCGCGCCGGCGACGATGGTCACCTTCGGGTCTGGACGGATCCCTTCGTCGGCCGGCGGGGCCCACGACCAGCCGTCGCTGGCCCCGTTGGCGAAGCGCTCCAGGATCCCGTCCTCGGTCACGAAGATGTCGCCGTCGATGTACATCGAGGTCATCGCGTCCACGGCCCGGTCGGCGGCCAGCCAGCCGGTCGCGGTATTCGGGAAGCCGCCGCCGTCGGAGGCCGGGAAGTACGCCTGGATCTGGCGCTCGGACGGGTCGATCACGTACAGGTTGTACAGGCCGCGCGAGGCGTCGCGCAGGTACGTCCCGATGGCCCGGATGTCGTCGCCCCACTGGGTCGCGCCCATGACGTTGACGCGGGTCAGGGTCCCGCGACCCTCGTCGTCCGACGGCCGCCAGCGCCACAGCTGGTTCTTGGCGTCGAGGACGAGCAGGTCCCGACCGCCGGCGCCGAGGAAGCGCGGCTCGTCCACGATCGTGTCGCCGAGCTCGCGCCCGGCGCGCACCACGGTGTTGGCCACGCCGCGCCGGAGGTCCACTCGGAAGACCGCGTCGTACGACACGTCGAGCACGTAGGGCATGCCGTCCGGGCCCTGGACCATGCCGGCCAGCACGTACGGCTCCGCCCCCTCGGCCGGGGCGAAGGTGAACAGGTCGGTCGACTCGACCTCGACCACGCCGAACAGGCGGTCGAGCCCGGCCACCACCTGGGCGCGCAGCGGGTCGAGGACGCGCGCGCTGACGTTGGCGGCCTCGGCGGCCTCGAGGTCGGCGAAGGCCCCGTTGAGCAGGTCGAGCGCCTCGACCGGGTCGTCCTCCACCAGGTCGATGCCGGGGCCGAACACCTGGTCGATCTTCGTGCGCGCGGCATCGAGGGCGGTCTGCCCGGCGTTGATCGAGCCGATGGCGCCGTCGCCGCCGGCGCCGCCGAACGTGTAGACCGCCAGCCCGAGCCCGCCGACGACGGTGATCAGGGCGAGCGCGGCGATCGCGGCCCGGCGCTGGGTCTCGCGCCGCGCGGCCAGCGGCGTGACGCGGCGGTAGACGGGCTTGCGCCGGGGCAGGAGGTCCTGCAGGCGCACGACGAGCCGGCCCATCGCCCCGCCGGCCGCGTCGCGTGCGGTCCCTGCCGCGGCGGACACCGCGGCGGACGCCGCCTGGACGTTATCGGCGAGCGGGATGGGCGAGCGGTCCGGGGCGCCGGCGAGCGGCTCGGCGGGACGGACCGGCACCAGCGTGCGGGCCCGGGTCGTGGTCGCCACCTCGGTCGCCTCGAAGGCGATGGCCCCGTCCGAGCCGGATCCTCCGGCCTCGACGAAGCGGGCGTGGAGGTGCTCCATGGCCGACTGTGGGTGGAGCGTCAGCATGGCGTCCTTGAGGACGTCGGACCCCAGTCGCTCGACGATGTTCGGGGACACGAGGACGAGCGAATCGCCCATGGCGATCTCGCCGCGCCAGACGTCCGGCTCGAGGCCGGTCGACGGCAGGCCGCGTTCGCGGTTCGGGTCGGGTAGCGTGGACAGGCGGGCCTGGCGGATGAGGTACGCCTCGGCCGGCCCGACCGTGGCCACGTACATCTCGTTGCCGCGGACGACGGCCACGCCGACGCCGATGGGCCCGTTCGCCCCGGCCGCCTTGAGGCCGAGCCGGTCAGCCTGGTGGATGAGCCGCTTGTTGGCCGTCGCGATGGCCTTCTGGAGGCAGACCCGGATCCCGGCGGACTCGTCGTAGTAGTACTCGTTGCGGATCGTGTCCGCCACGAGGCGCGTCGCCTCGAGCGCGTGACGCGTGCTCAGGCGCGACGTCACCAGGAGGTGGAGCTGACCCTTCGAGCGGGCCACGGACCCGACGCTCGGCTCGACCACGACGAGGGTGTCGGGCGAGTCGTCGAGGCGGTCGGGCTCGGCGACGAGGCCGAGTTTCAGTTGGAGTCGGGCGGCCATGCGGGCCTCTCGTGCTGGTTGGACGGTTGGGACGACCCGTGGCTCGATCGGCCCTCATGCGCCCCGAGATGGCTGGCAGGTCGGTGGATTATACGCGGGGCTCCGGGCGGCGGACGTGGACGCGCAGATCGCGCACGCCGACGCCTCCCGGGGCGGCCGCGAAGGCGGTCAGCAGTTCGCTGGCCCGGAGGCGCAGCTCCTGGGCGATGATCGGCGCGTCGGCCTCGACGTCGAGGGCGAAGCCGGCGAGCTGGGTCACCCGGCAGGCGCCGGCCGCCGCCGGCACGCGCTCCGCGACGATGGCCTCGAAGGTCGCGATCGCCCGGGCCAGGCGCAGCTCGTCCTCGAGCCCGAGCGCCCGGGCCGCGTCGGGGATGAGGTCGCCGATCCGCCGCATCGGTCGCTTCCGGGCGGTCACGACGCAGCCTCGCGAAGGGTCGCGCCGCCGGCATCGGGGGTCGAGGCGTCCGACGCCGCGCCGTCGGCCGTGACGAGCCACGTCCGGCCGATGGCCCGCAGGGCGGGATCCAGGTCATCGGCCGTCGTCGTCGTGACGAACGCCTGGGGCAGGGCCGCGATGCGCCGGACGAGGTGCGACCGCCGGGCCGGGTCGAGCTCGCTGAAGACGTCGTCCAGCAGGAGCAGCGGCGGGCGGCCGTCGAGCGCCGTCAGCAGGTCGAGCTCGGCCAGCTTGAGGGCGAGGATCGCGGTGCGCTGCTGGCCGCGGGACGCGAACCCGGCCAGATCGCGGCCGCCGAGCGCGAACGTCACGTCGTCGCGATGGGGGCCGACGAGCGTCGCCCCGTTCCAGATCTCCCTGTCGGCGGTCTCGGCGAGCCGCCTGGCCAGCGCGTCGCGCACGGACTCGCCGGCCGCCTGCGGGGCGTTCGTCACCGCGTGCAGGGTCAGCGTCCCGACGGCGGCCTCGTCCGGGGCGATCTCGCGATGGGCCGCCGCCAGCGGGCCGGCGAGCTCGGCGAGGAGCCGCTGGCGACCCTCCACGACCCGGCTGCTCCGTTCGAGGAACGACTCGTCCCAGAAGCGCAGCTGGTCCCGCCCGGCGGTCTCCTCGCGGATCGCGCGGAGCAGGCTGTTGCGCTGCTGGAGGATGCGCCCGTAGGTCGCCAGGTCGTCGGCGTAGGCCGCCGAGCCGGCCGAGGCCAGCGCGTCGATGGCGCTCCGCCGAAGCGACGGCGCCCCGACGATGAGCAGCATCTCCTCGGGAGCGAAGAGGACGACCCGGAAGGCCCGACCGAGCGCGCTCGCGCGCCGGCCGACGCCGTTGACCCGGATGCGCTTCCGCCCGCCCGCCCCGTCCGCGCCGGAGCGGGTCACGGCGACCTCCAGCGTGTCGCCCCCGACGGACCCCTCGACCCGGGCGAGCTCGGCGCCCCAGCGGATCAGGTCGCCGTCCGCGCTGGTCCGATGCGACCGGCCCCAGCCGAGCAGCGTGATGGCCTCGAGCAGGCTCGTCTTGCCGGCCGCGTTGGGCCCGATGACCAGGTGGGCGCCCGGTCCGAACGTCGCGTCGAGCGCGTGGTAGCCGCGCAGGTCGGCCAGGCGCAGTCGGCCGAGCGTGGTCAGGACGTGGTGCGGACGGGCATGACCACGTGGACGTAGCGGTCGTCGCCCACCGGCTTGAACACGCCGGGCGAGAGCGGGCCGTTGAGCTCGAGCGCGAACTGCTCGGCCGTCACG
>JBKHXL010000090.1:0-8622 GCA_046566045.1 Candidatus Limnocylindria bacterium | reverse complement strand
CCCCTGCTCATCGCTTGCCCACGACGCTGCCCAGCGCGCCACGACGGCCGCCCCCGGATAGCTGCTTCATGAGCTTCTGCATCTCGCTGAACTGCTTCACGAGCCGGTTGACGTCGGGAAGCGAGGTGCCACTGCCGGCCGCGATGCGACGACGGCGAGAGGCGTTGAGGACGGTCGGATCGCGACGCTCGACCGGGGTCATCGCCCGGATGATCGCTTCGGTCCGCTTGAGGTCGCCCCGGTCGACGGCGGCCTGGGCCTCGTTGGCCATGCCGCCCATGCCGGGGATCATGCTCATCAGCTGGCCGATGGGGCCCATCCTCTGGACATGCTGGAGCTGCTCCAGCATGTCCTCGAGGGTGAAGCTCGCCTTGCGCAGCTTCTCCTCCATCTTCTGGGCCTGCCTGGCGTCGAACGTCTCCTGGGCCCGCTCGACGAGGGTCAGGATGTCGCCCATGCCGAGGATCCGGCCGGCCAGTCGATCGGGATGGAAGACCTCGAGCGCATCGGTCTTCTCGCCGGTGCCCAGGAACTTGACCGGAACGCCGGTCACGGCCGAGATCGACAGGGCCGCACCGCCGCGGGCATCGCCGTCGATCTTGGTCAGCACGAGGCCGGTCACGGGCACGGCCGCGACGAACGCCTGGGCGACGCCGACGGCCTCCTGGCCGGTCATGGCATCGACCACGAGGAGGGTCTCGATCGGCTTCACCGCCGCGTTCACGGCGGCGATCTCGGCCATCAGGGCCTCGTCCACGCTCAGGCGGCCGGCGGTGTCGAGGATGACCACGTCGCGGACCTGGCGGCGGGCGGCCTCGATGCCCTGGCGCGCGATGTCCGGCACGCTCGTGCCGGCCGGTGCGCGGTAGACCGGGATGTCGAGCTGTCGGCCGAGCGTCTCGAGCTGGTCGGCGGCGGCCGGTCGGTACGGGTCCGCCGCGACGAGCATCGGCCGACGACCCTGCTTGACGATGTGCCGGGCGAGCTTGGCCGTGCTCGTGGTCTTGCCCGAGCCCTGCAGGCCGACCATCGCCACGACGGCCGGGCTGCCGCTCAGGTGGAAGGTCCGGTCGCCGGTGCCGAGCAGCGTGACGAGCTCGTCGTGGACGATCTTGACGACGGCCTGGCCGGCGGTGATCGAGCCGATGACGTCGGCGCCGACGGCCTTCTCGCGGACGCGCGTCACGAAGTCCTTGACGACCTTGAAGTTGACGTCCGCCTCCAGCAGGGCGAGGCGTACGTCGCGCATGGCGGCATCGACATCGGCTTCGCTGATCCGGCCGCGGCCGGTCAGGGTGCCGAGGGTCGCTCGCAGGCGGTCGCTGAGGGTATCGAACACGGTTCGGCTACGGACTCCGACTCGGGGGTCGTGGTGGTGGACCGGGCGGTCGCACGGCAGGCAGCTGGGCTGCGGGCTGCGCACGGGCCCGGGTGGTGCGCGGGTTCTGACGCACCGAGGCCCTCCGAGTGTACCGCAGGGTGCTCGCCCCCGCCGCCGGGACGATGGTCCGCCCGTGGTGCACCGGCGCAGAGGACCCGCGGTCGGCGGCAGGGTACGCTGCGCCGCGTGCCCGCCCCATTCGCCTCGCCGCTGTGGCAGAACCAGGCCTTCGTCCGCGTCTGGAGCGCGGCCACGATCTCCATCTTCGGCTCGCTCATCACCCGGATCGCGCTGCCGCTGCTGGCGATCCTGACGCTCGGCACCGGTCCGGTCGAGGTCGCCGTCCTGCGCGGGATGGACCTCGGCGCGACGCTCCTGGTCGGCCTCGTCGCCGGGGCCTGGGTCGATCGCCTGCGCCGCCGGCCGGTCCTCATCTGGTCGGACCTGCTGCGCGCCGGGCTGCTGGCATCGATCCCCGTCGCGTTCCTGCTGGACGCCCTGTCGTTCTGGCAGCTCCTCGTGGTCGCGGCGCTGACGGCGATCCTGACCACGTTCTTCGACGCGGCCGACAACGCGTTCCTGCCGACCATCGTCGAGCGCGAGCGCCTGGTCGAGGCGAACGGGGCGCTGGCGGCCAGTGGTTCAGCGGCCGAGTTCCTCGGGTTCGGCATCGGCGGCATCCTCGTCCAGCTCCTGACCGGGCCCATCACCATCGCGATCAACGCGGTCACCTACGTGGTGTCGGCCGCGCTGCTGCTGACGATCCGCCACGTCGAGGCGCCGCCGCCCGATCGATCCGAGCGCGAGCCGGTCCTCGACGAGATCCGCCACGGCCTGCGCCTGGTGCGCCACGATCCCGTCCTGCGCGCATTCGCCTCGGCCTCGATGCTGCTGGCCGCGTTGTGGGGCGTGTTCGGGGCGACGTTCTTCCTGTTCGCGCTTCAGGAGCTCGACCTCGGACCTGCGCTGGTCGGCCTCGTGGCCGGCGTCGGCGGGGCCTCGTCGTTCATCGGGGCGGTGGTCGCCGGACGCGCCACGCGGCGCTACGGCATCGGCCGCGTCGCCGTCGCCGCCATGCTCCTGTCGGCCCTGGGCAACCTGTTCATCCCGCTGGCCCCGGCCGGCCTGCCCATCGTCGCCCTCGGCTGCCTGCTCGCCCAGCAGCTCATCGCCGACGCGGCCGTGACCGTCTACGACGTCACCGAGGTGTCCGTCCGTCAGGCGCGGGTGCGCGACCGCGAGCAGGGCCGGGTGGCCGCCACGTTCTCCGTGCTGTCGGTCGCGGCCCAGCTGGCGGCGACCATCGGGGCGGGCCTGCTGGCCGAGGTGATCGGGCTGCGTGCCACGGCCTTCCTGGCGCCCGTCGGCGGGGTCCTGGCGGCGGTGGTCCTGTGGCGCTCGCCCGTGGCGGGCCTGCGCACGCTGCCCATCCTCGACCACCGGGAGCCGGCCGAGGTGGTGCTGGACGTCGAGCGCGACCAGCCGGTCGGCGCGTAGGTCAGGCGAACAGCGCCCCGACGAACGCGTCCGGGTCGAACACCAGCAGGTCGTTCACGCCCTCCCCCACCCCGACGAAGCGGACCGGCACGCCGAGCGCGTGCTCGATGGCGAAGACGATGCCGCCCTTGGAGGTCGAATCGAGCTTGGTCAGGACGATGCCCGTCAGGCCGACCGCTTCGTGGAAGGCCGTGGCCTGGGCCAGACCGTTCTGGCCGGTCGTCGCGTCGAGCACGAACAGGATCTCCGGCTCCGCGCCCGGCAGGCGCTTGTCGATGATGCGGCGGACCTTGGTCAGCTCGTCCATGAGGTTGACCTTGGTGTGCAGTCGCCCGGCGGTGTCGGCGATCACGACGTCGGCGCCGCGGGCGACCCCCGCGTCGAGCGCGTCGTAGACCACCGCTCCGGGATCGGCGCCGGGTGCGTGCGCGACGACCTGGACGCCGGCTCGCTCGGCCCAGATGCGGAGCTGATCGATGGCGGCCGCGCGGAACGTGTCCGCGGCGGCCAGGATGACGGACCGGCCCTCCCCGACGTAGCGCGCGGCGAGCTTCCCGATGGTCGTGGTCTTCCCGGTGCCGTTCACCCCGACGACCAGGACGACCGCCGGACCGCCGTCGGGTGGCGGTCGTGGTGCCCAGTCGAGGTCCCGCGGCACGAGCAGCGCGGCGAGCTCGGCCCGGATCGCCGCCTCCGGACCGGCCGCGTCGCGCCGCCGCCGGGCACGCTCCACGAGGTCGATCGCCAGGGCCGCCCCGACGTCGCCGGCGATGAGCAGTTCCTCGACCTCGTCCCAGCGCGGGTCGTCGCCACCGAGCAGATCACGGAGCTGGGTCATGAACCCGGACCGGGTCCGCTCCAGGCCCTGGTCGAGGGTGTGGGCCGGCGCGACCGCCAGGAAGGCGGTCGGGTCGAACGCCGCGATGGCCGGCGGCTTGGGCTGCGGCGGCTCGGGCTGGGGCGGCTCGGCGGCGGCGGACTCGGCCGGGATCTCCGGCTCGGCCGGGACCTGGGGCTCGGCGGCAGGCTCGGCCGGGACGGCCTCGTCGGTGGGCGCCTCCTCCGGACGCCGGCGCCAGAACCGCATCAGCGCGTGGCGCTCAGCTCGGCCTGCCGATCGGCTGCCAGCGCCTGCGCCTCGTCGAGCCGCAGGCTGATCACGCGCGACACCGAGTCGTCGCCGACGGTCACGCCGTAGAGGGCGTCGGCGGCCTCGATCGTGCCGCGGTTGTGGGTGATGACGATGAACTGCGTCTGGTGGGCCAGGCTGCGCAACGCGTCCGAGAAGCGGCCGATGTTCGCCTCGTCGAGCGCCGCGTCCACCTCGTCGAGCACGCAGAACGGGACCGGCCGGACTTCCAGCATCGCGAACAGGAGCGCGACCGCCGTGAGCGCGCGCTCCCCGCCCGACAGCATCGCCAGGGCCTGCGGCTTCTTGCCCGGCGGGCGGGCCACGATCTCGATGCCGGTCGAGCCGAGGTCCGACGGGTCGGTCAGTGACAGCCGGGCGAACCCGCCATCGAACAGCTGCTCGAAGCGTCGCTCGAACGCCGTCTCGAGCTGCGCGAACGTGGTCCGGAACTGGTCGGCGATCATCGTGTCCAGGTCGCGGATCAGTTCACGGGTCGTGCCGATGGCCGTCCGCAGGTCCGCCCCCTGGGTCTCGAGCGCCTCCAGGCGCGCCCGCAGCGCGGCATATTCCTCGACGGCGAACGGATTGGCGGCGCCGAGGTCGTGGTAGCGCCGGCGCAGGCCGGCCAGCCGGCCCGCTGAGACGGCCTCGGCGGGCGGCGACTCGGCCGCCCAGCGCTGGGTGTGGGTCGCGAGCGCCTCGCTCAGGTCGGCGGCATCGGTGGATCCCATGCCCTCGTCGTCGGCGCCGTCAGCACCGTCGGCGCCGTCGGCCGGCGCGTCCGCGGCGGGCTCGATGACCGGCAGGCCCAGGGCGACCCGTCCGGCATCGCCCAGACCGGCCAGTTCGACCAGCAGGCCCTCGTGCAGCGCGTCGAGCGCCAGGCGCGCCTCCAGGGCGTGATGATCGGCCGCGCGCGACCGATCGTCGGCGGCACGGAGCCGGTCGCGAGCCCCGGCGGCGGCCCGCTCCGCCTCGGCCAGGCGGGTCCGGTCGGCGGCGTCGGCTGCGTGCAGCTCGGCGAGGGCCGCGCGGGCGGCCGACTCGGCGGCCGTCGCCGACGCGACCTCGATGCGCAGGGCCTCGCGCTCCTGGCCGAGGTTCGCTTCCCGCTCGGCCAGGACCGTGCCGTCGCGGACCGCGCGCTCGATGCGCTCCTCGGCGATGGCGGCGGCCGCCTCCGCGCGTGCCCGCCGATGCTCGGCGTCGCGGCGCGTGCCGTCGAGCGTGGCCAGGCGCGCGGCAAGACGGTCACGGCGTTCGCGCAGCTCCTCCGCCCGGCGCTCCCAGGCGGCCAGCGCCGCGCCGTCGTCCGCGGCGGGCGAGCCCGGCTCGCTGCCGCCCGCGGCATCCGTCGAGGCCGGGTGCGGGGCCAGGACGGCGACGCTCTCGCGCAGACGTCCCACCTCGGTCACCAGCCGCTCCAGCTGGGCGGCGTGTCAGGCCGACTCCCGGGCGAGGGCCTCGGCGTCCCGCCCGGCGCCTCGCTCCGCCTCGTCCGCCCGCCGACGCTCGGCGGCCGCCGCCGCCTCCTGCGAGCGGGCCGCCCCCAGGGCCTCACGCGCCGCCGTCGCGGCCTCGGCGGCCGTCCGGGCCAGCTCGCGGGCGTCCGCGAGCGCGCCGTCGATCCGCTCGAGCTCGGCCTCCAGGCGGGAACGCTCGGCGCGGGCCTCGAGGATGGCGTCCGGTGTCCCGAGGGCGACCGTCGCGTCGTCGATCACCGCGGAGCCGTCACGCACGACGGCGATCCATCCGGCGGGCAACGACGACTGCACCCCGAGGCAGGCGGCGAGGTCCGGGAGCCAGACCGCGCGGGCCAGCAGGTGTCGCGCCCCGCCCGTCCCGTCGCGGCGGATGGCGTCCGCCAGGCGGCCGCCGCCGCGCTCGGCCACGAGGTCCAGGAGGCGACGCGCCGCGGCGTCTCCGGCCGCGGGCGTCCCGGCCGCCCGCTCGGCGACGATGAGCCGGCCGCGCTGGCTCGCCAGGCCGGCCACCGCGGACCCGTCGACGAGGTACGCCCTGGCCCGATCGGCCAGCCCCGCCTCGACCGCGGCGCGCAGCTCGGGATCGACCACCAGGTCGTCGTCGATGCGACGTCCGCCGGCCGCCCTGGCCGCCCGGGCGATGGGTCGGCGCTCGTCGGCGGCCAGGCGCTCCCTCACGGCGTCGAGCTGGCCACGCACGGACGCGGCCGTCGCCGACAGGGCAGCCACCCGATCCGCGGCGGCGGCTCGCTCCGCCTCGGCAGTCTCCTGCGCGGCACGCGCCCGTTCGCGCGCCTCGGCCGCGGCCTGCTCGGCCGTCGTCGCCGCGGCGACCCGTTCGCGCGCCGCCTCGAGCGTATCCGCGATGGTGGCCGCACGCGCGTCCACGCCCGCCGCCGCGGCCCGTTCATCGGCGAGCCGTCGTTCCGCCTCGGCCAGCCGGCGACCGGCGGTCTCGACCTCGGCCATGCGCGCGATCTCGGCACGACGCAGGGCCGCCAGCTGCTCCCCGCGGGCCTGCGAGGCGCCGCGCAGGGCACCGAGCTCGGCCAGCGCATCGGCCAGGTCCCGCTCCGCCTCGGTCACCTGCGCCTCGAGCTCGAGGTCGCGCGACGGGACCGGGGCGGCCACGATCCGGCGGGCGTTCGCCAGCTCGGCTTCCGCGGCCGACCGCTCCGCGGCGAGGCGCGCCCGGTCCCGGGCGATCGACTCCATCTCCGCGGCGACCCGCCCGTCGCGGAGCTGGATGCCGGTCAGGACCGTCCGCGCAGCCTCGTGGGCCTCCCGGCGCTCGCGTTCGGCGACCGCCCGGGCGCCCAGATCGGCCGCGAGGGCCTGGGCCGCCTCCTCGGCCGCGACGAGCTCGGCCATCGCCCGCTCCGCCTCCGCCTGCGAGCGATCGCGCCGAGTGCCGGTCTCCGAGGCGCGCGCGGCCGCCTCGTGCCAGCGAGCATGCGCCGACGTGAGCAGGGCGGCCACGAGCTCCTCGCCCACCGACGAGCGGGTCGCCTGCTGCTCGGCCTGCGCGGCCAGCCGCCGGGCCTGCGGGCGGAGCTCCGCCAGGATGTCGTCGATGCGGGCGAGGTTCGCCTCCGATTCGGTCAGCTGCTCCTCGGCCTTGCGCCGGCGCCGCTCGTGGCGGCGGACGCCGGCGACCTCCTCGAATAGCGGCCGGCGCTCCTCGGGACGCAGGGCGAGCGCCTGGTCGACCATGCCCTGGCCGATGAACAGGAACGCGTTGTCGGCGAGGTGCGCGGAATCGAGCAGGTCGACCAGGTCGCGCAGGCGGATGCGCTGCTTGTTGAGGAGGTACTCGTTCTCGCCGCTGCGGTACAGCCGCCGGCCGAGCTCGAGGACCTGGAAGTCCATCGGCAGCAGACCATCGGCGTTGTCGAGCACGAGCGTCACATCGGCCATCCCCTGGGCGGCCCGCCGCTCCGACCCCGCCCAGATGACGTCCTCGGCCCTGCGCGAGCGGAGCGCCCGGCCCTGTTCGCCGAGTGCCCAGCGCAGCGCGTCGGCGAGGTTGCTCTTGCCCGAACCGTTGGGACCGACGACGGCGCTGATCCCGCCACCGAACTCGACGTTGGTGCGCTCGGCGAACGACTTGAAGCCCTGCATCCGCAGGGCGAGCAGGCGCGGCGCGACCGGGCCGAGGTCGAACGACGAGCGCTGGTCCGTCACGCGGCGGGATCCCTCGGCTCCGAGCGCAGCCGGCTGAGGGCCTGCTCGGCGGCGGCCGTCTCGGCCACGCGTCGCGACAGCCCCTGGCCCACGCCGACCAGCTCGCCCTCCACCCAGACCTCGACCGTGAACGACTTCTCGTGTTCGGGGCCCGTCTCCTCGCGAAGGCGGTACTCCGGTCGCAGGCCGGTGCGCCGCTGCGTGTGCTCCTGGAGACGACTCTTGGGGCTCTTCAGGCTGCCGATCGGGGCATCGGCCGTGAGCTCGGGCGTCGCCAGGTCGAGCAGCCACGTGCGCACGGTGGCATACCCGACGTCCAGGTAGAGGGCGCCCACCAGGGCCTCGAACGACGAGGCCAGGAGCGACGGGCGGCGGCGTCCCGAGCGCTGCGACTCGCCCTCGCCGAGCAGGAGGTCGTCGCCGAGCGAGATGCGGGCGGCCAGACGGGCCAGGCCCGCGGTGGACACGATCGCCGCGCGGCGGGCCGAGAGGATCCCTTCGTCGTCGGCCGTGTGGCGCACGTACAGCGCCTCGGAGACGACCAGGTTCACGACGGCGTCGCCCAGGAACTCGAGGCGCTCGTTGTGGCCGATCGACGCGTCGGGGTGCTCGTGCGACCAGCTCGTGTGGACGAGGGCCTGCTCCAGCAGGTCGAAGTCGCGGACCGGCAGCCCAAGACGTGCGGCGACGGCCTCGCCCGGGCGCACCGGGAAGGAGGAGGCCGGACTACGTGGAGCGCTCGTCGATGTAGTCGACGGCGTCCTGCACGGTGCGGATCCTCTCCGCATCCTCGTCCGAGATCTCCGTCCCGAACTCCTCTTCCAGGCTCATGATCAACTCGACCAGATCGAGCGAGTCCGCGTTGAGGTCGTCGACGAACGACGCCTCCGGCTTGACCTCATCCTCGTCGGCGCCGAGCTGCTCGACGACGATCTTCTTGAGCC
>JBKHXL010000089.1:0-8563 GCA_046566045.1 Candidatus Limnocylindria bacterium | reverse complement strand
CTCCATCGTCCGCCTCCTCGGCGGCCTGCCCAACCCGACCCTGGGTGAGCTCCTGAAGGGAGGCGCCGCCGTGTGACCCACGCTCATGCTGGAAGACCAAGTTCCACCACTTGACGGGACATGACCCACATCCCGTGCATCGGGGCGCTCTGCAGGCCGTGTCTGGGGCATCCAACGCACGCACACTCGGCTCATGGAGCCCGCGTGTGCATCTGACGCGCCATGTCCGACATCTCGACCACGGTGCGCGCACGGATCGACGCATCCAACGCACGGATGGTGCACCACGGGCCCTCGGAGGGGTCCCGGTGCGGCCGTGAGCGTCCGTTGCGTGCGTCTGATGCCCCGGCGGATCGGCCCCGGCGGATCGGCCCCGGCGGATCGGCTCGGCGGATCGGCCCCGGCGGACCGCCCCAGCCCCTCTCGCCCTCGCCCCCGCCCTCGCCCCCGCCCTCGCCCCCACGCACTCGCCGGTCCATTCGGGTCCAGTCCCTGCGAGGCGGGCCGATCCGGGGCATCGCTTGGGCCGCGCGCGACCCCGTGCCATAATCCGGCACCGGGCGACGTGCTCGCCCGCTGTCACCTCGAAGGATCCACCGCCATGACCATCGAAACGTCCACCTGGGCCAGCAAGAAGGGCCTCGCCCAGAATCTCAAGGGCGGCGTCATCATGGACGTCGTCACGCCCGAACAGGCCCGCATCGCCGAGGACGCCGGCGCCGTCGCGGTGATGGCGCTCGAGCGTGTGCCCGCGGACATCCGCAAGGCGGGCGGCGTCGCCCGCATGTCCGACCCGGAGATGATCGTCGGGATCATGGATGCGGTCAGCATCCCGGTCATGGCCAAGGCCCGCATCGGCCACTTCGTCGAGGCCCAGATCCTGGAGGCGCTCGGCGTCGACTACATCGACGAGTCCGAGGTCCTGACCCCGGCCGACGAGACCAACCACATCGACAAGCACGCCTTCAAGGTCCCGTTCGTGTGCGGCTGCCGGAACCTCGGCGAGGCCCTGCGCCGGATCAACGAGGGCGCGGCGATGATGCGCACCAAGGGCGAGGCCGGGACCGGCAACATCGTCGAGGCCGTGCGTCAGCTGCGCGACGTCAACCGGGAGCTCCGCCGCCTGCAGAACGCCCGCGAGGACGAACTGTTCGTGGCCGCCAAGGAGCTCCAGGCACCGTACGAGCTGGTCCGCGACGTGGCCGCGGCCGGCAGGCTGCCCGTGGTCAACTTCGTGGCCGGCGGCATCAGCACCCCGGCCGACGCCGCGCTCGTGATGCAGCTCGGCGCGGAGGGCGTGTTCGTCGGGTCGGGCATCTTCAAGAGCGAGGACCCTGCGCGCATGGCCAGCGCCATCGTCCAGGCGACGACCTTCTTCGACGACGCGGCCAAGCTGGCCGAGGTCAGCAAGGGGCTGGGCGCGCCGATGCGCGGCATCGCGCTCGAGGAGATCCCTGACAGCGAGCGCCTGGCGGTCCGCGGCTGGTAGCCGGCTCGTGCCGGCGCCACGCGACTGGTAGCCCATGAGGATCGGGGTCCTCGCCCTGCAGGGGGCGTTCAGCGAACATCTCGACACCCTCGCCGCCATCGGCGTCGAGGGCGTTCGCGTGCGCGAGCCGCGCGATCTCGACGGCATCAGCGGGCTCATCCTGCCCGGCGGCGAGAGCACGACCATGCGCAAGCTCATCGATCGCTGGGGCATGCGTGAGCCGATCATGGCGCTGGCCGCGAGCGGCGCCCCGATCTTCGGCACCTGCGCCGGGATGATCCTGCTGGCGCACCGGATCGCCGGCGGCGAGGAGCCGGTCCTGCCCCTCCTCGATGTCACCGTCGAGCGCAACGCCTTCGGCCGTCAGCTCGACTCGTTCGAGACCGACCTCGTGGTCGAGCCGCTCGGCGCGACGCCGATCCACGCCCTGTTCATCCGCGCGCCGATCATCGAGCGGACCGGGCCCGGCGTAGACGTCCTGGCCCGGCTCGACGACGGGCGCGTCGTCGCCGTCCGCGAGCGCAACATCCTGGCCACCTCGTTCCACCCGGAGCTCATCGGGGAGACGCGCTTCCACCGGCTCGTGGCCGCCATGGCCAGCGAGCACGAGGATCCGGGCGAGGGGTCCGGTCGGCGTCCGCACCCGACCCGCCGAGCCCAGGGCAGGGCGCAGGGCAGGACCGGGACCCGGTGACGGCCCCACGGGGAGCGAGTCCCCGATGACCGCGTCGCGGCCGCCCCGCAGCCAGGGCAAGGTCCGCGCCGCCCGGCTGACCGACCTCGCGGCGCTCGGGGAGCTGTCGCGCCTGTGCCAGTCGGACGACCCGGCGACGCGCTCGCTCGGGCTGCCGGTCAGCGGCCCGCCGATCGGCGTGTTCAGCCTGTTCCGGCTGCCGCTCGGGGCCTTCCGCCCGAACGACCTGATGTACGTCTACGAGACCGGCGGCCGGCTGGCCGGCCTGGTCCGCGTCGAGCGCGAGTCCACGCGCGACGAGTGGACCATCGTCGAACTCGACGGCGTCGGCCTGAGCGACGCCGGCGACATCCGCTACCGGCTCGTCCAGCAGCTCCTGCGCGAGGGCGCCAAGCGCGCGGCGGCCCGCTTCCACGTCGCCTGCGCCGACACCGACGGCAACGTCGAGCTGCTCATGCAGGCGGGCTTCATGCGCTACGGCGAGGAGCACATCCTGTTCCGCGACCCGGCGACCGCCCTGCCCGAGCCATGGACCGATGTGGCCGCGACGAAGGCGGGCATCCGTCCGGCGGCACCCGTCGATGCGGTCGCCCTTCATCGGCTGTACGCGGCGTTGACGCCGGCGCCCGTGGCCAGGCTCGAGGCCGTCCGCATCGCCGACTGGGAGCGCCACGGCACGCAATCCCGGGTGCCGCGATCGAGCCTGGCACCGATCCTGCGCTTCGCCGACGTGGAGGCGTTCGTGCAGCCCTCGCCGAACGGCGGCCCGGACGGGACCCAGCTCGACGCGCTGCTCCAGGTGGGGGTGGCCAAAGAGGACCAGCCGCACTACCTGAAGGTCATGGCCAGGGCCGATGCGGACACCAGCGCGCTCATCGAGTACGGTCTGGGCGTCATCGCCGCACGGACGGCGAAGGGGAACGACCACCGGCGCGATCATGGCGTGATCGCTCCCGTGCGAACCTATGAGGCACCGATCGATCGAAGACTGGAGGATGCCGGCTTCCGATCCATCAGCAGCGTGACCCTGCTCATGAAGGAAACCCTCGTCCGCGTCGCGGAACCGGCGCTCGTGCCGGCCGGCGTCCGTTGACCGAGGCCAACCCGGAGGACAGCGTGGGATCTGAGGACCGTCAGCGCGAGACCATCGACGATCTCGATGCCCTGCTCACGTCGCTGCCGCCCGAGATCGTGGCGGCCGTCCATGCCCTGCCCGATCGCGAGGCGCTCATCGAGGTCGTCATGGACCTCGGCCGGCGGCCGGAGGGTCGCTTCCCGGATTCCGAGGTGAGCCTGCTCGAGCGCGAGATCACCGACGCCGACATCGCCTTCGTGGTGGACCACATCGGGACGTTCGGCGACGACAACCGCGCGGGCATCGAGCGCACGCTCCATCGCATCAGCGCCATCCGCAACCGGAACGGCAAGGTCGTCGGGCTGACCTGCCGCGTCGGACGCGCCGTGTACGGCACGATCGAGATCATCAACGACTTCGTCGATACCGGGAAGTCGATCCTCATCATGGGCCGCCCCGGCATCGGCAAGACGACGATGCTGCGCGAAGCCGCCCGCGTCCTGGCCGATGACCTTGGCAAGCGCGTGGTGGTGGTCGACACCTCGAACGAGATCGCCGGCGACGGCGACATCCCGCACCCGGCCATCGGCAAGGCCCGCCGGATGCAGGTCCGCACCCCGTCGCTCCAGCACGAGGTGATGATCGAGGCGGTCGAGAACCACATGCCCCAGGTCATCGTCATCGACGAGATCGGGACGGAACTCGAGGCGCAGGCCGCCCGGACGATCGCCGAGCGCGGCGTCCAGCTGATCGGCACGGCCCACGGCAACAACCTCGACAACCTGATGCTCAACCCGACCCTGTCCGACCTCATCGGCGGCATCCAGAGCGTGACCCTCGGCGACGAGGAGGCGCGCCGCCGCCGCACCCAGAAGAGCGTGCTGGAGCGCAAGGCCCCCCCGACGTTCGACGTCATCGTCGAGATCCAGGATCGCGAGCGGGTGGCCGTCCACAGCGACGTGGCCGAGACCATCGACGCGCTGCTGCGCGGCGACGCGGTGGCCCCGGAACTGCGCTGGCGCGACGAGGAGGGCGTCCACCGCTCGCAGGGCAGGCCCCGACCCTCGCCGCGCGAGCAGCTCGGCCAGGAGCGATTCGCCGGGCTCGTCGGGAGCGGCTCGCCATGGCGGATGGAGCCGGGCTGGCGCGGTGACAGGGCCGGTCGGGGGGCGGCCTTCCGGGAGGCCGATCGCGGCGCCTTCCGCCCGGGCTACCGCCCCGGCGCCTCCGGTGGCTGGCGCCAGACCCGCGGCGGCTCGGGGCGCGAGAGCGCGCCACGCGGCCCCGTCTCGGAGGGTGGCGCACCCGGCGTGATGCCGGGCGAACACTTCGCCGCCCGGCCGGACGCTCCGTTCGTGGCCGGCGAGATCGCCGACCGTGGGCCGCTCGAGCGCGGCGCCGTCCTGACCGCGGCCGAGACCCGGGCGCGCGAGGCGCGCGAGCTCGAGCGCCAGAGGGCGTGGCGCGACCAGGCGGCCAGGGCCCTCCAGTCGTTCAAGGCGGAGGAGGGGACGGCCCCGGTCAACGCCGCCGACCTGGACGAGGACGACGACGACCTCGACCGGATGCCGCTCGGTGCCGAGGAGGGCGAGCACGGGGAGACGGTGCTCGTCCCGGGCGGTTCGCCGCTGCCGACCCTGCGCATCCTGCCCCAGGGGATCAGCCGCAAGCGCCTCGAACAGGCGGTCCGCGACCTCGGCCTGCCGGTCGTCATCGCCCGCGAGGTCGACGAGGCCGACGTGGTCATGACCCTGCGCAACGAGTGCAAGCAGAAGACGCCGCTGCTGCGCGAGGCGGAGGAACGGGCGATGCCGATCTACGTCCTCAAGGGCAACACGATCCCGCAGATGCAGACCAGCCTGACCTCGATCTTCTCGCTCGAGATCGATCCGCGCGAGGCCGCCCTGCGTGAGACGGAGGACGCCATCGACGTCGTCCTGTCGTCGTCGGAGCCGGTCGAGCTGTCGCCCCAGAACGCCTACATCCGACGGCTCCAGCACCAGATGGCCGAGCGGGCGAACCTCGTGTCGCGCTCGCGTGGCCGCGAGCCGTATCGTCGGGTCCGGCTGTACCCGGACGCCGCGCGCTCCGCCTGGCGCTGACGACCGTCACGCGCCTGCAGCGTCGGGCGTGGCCGCGGAGACCGTGCGTGCACGCCGGCGCGTGCCAGACTGCGCGCGCATGACCCTGTCCGCCAGCCTGCGACGCGCGAGCACCGGACTGCTCATCTACGGAGCGGTCGGGCTGATGGTGGCCGCGCTCGGGCTCGTCGCCCTCGGCTGGGTCAGCGGCCGCGTCGGCGGGCTCGCGGCCCGTACCAGCGTGCAGGTGGACGGCCTGGTCCGCACGCTCGAGGCGAGCGGCCAGGCGCTGCGCGATGCGGGCACGACCTCGGTCTCGTTCGCGGTCACCCTCGAACGCACCCCGCCGAGCGTCCGCCAGGCGGCCGCGACCGTCGCCACGCTCGAGTCGAACCTGCGCTCGATCGCCAGCCAGCTCGACGGCATCTCGATCCTCGGGACGCGGCCGCTGGGGCAGGTCTCGGCGGGCTTCACCGACATGGCGAGCGACCTCGACGGCCTCGACACGCGCCTCGACCTCATCGCCACCGACCTCGACGGCAACAGTGACGCGCTGCTCGCCAACGCCGCCTCCCTGCGCGGGTTGGGGGCCGAGCTCGACGCCATCGCCGCGGACCTGCGCGCGGGCATCGTCCAGGACTCGTTCGACGACGTGTCGGCCGTGCTGACCGTGCTGGCGCTCGCGCTCGTCCTGGTGACGGCGCTGCCGGCCGTGGGCGCCCTGGCCTTCGGCTGGTGGCTTCGCCGGACGCTCGAGTTCGTCGCGCCGGAAGGGCCGGGCGGGCCGGCCGGGTAGGCGCGGGCCGGCCGGGTAGGCGCGGCCCGGCCAGGTAGGCGCTGCCCGGGTGGTCAGGCGCGGGCCGGCCGGGTAGGCGCGGCCCGGGCGGTCAGGCGGTCGGGCCCGGTGTGGTCGGTCCGGCCGTCAGCGCAGGTCGCGGCCGAGGGCCGACCGCGCGGCGAGGTGCCCGCCCATCCCGTGGACCCCGCCGCCCGGCGGGGTCGATGACGAGCACAGGTAGATCCCGGCCCCGACGTGGTAGGGATCGAGCGAGACGGTCGGCCGGAAGACGAGCTGTCGGATGTCCTGCACGCCCGCGTTGATGTCGCCGCCGATGTAGTTCGCATCGTGCGCCTCCATCGCCGCCGGGTCCATGGTCGATCGCGCCAGGATCCGGTCGCGGAAGCCGGGCGCGACACGCTCGACCTGGGCCTCGATCCGCGCGGTCATGTCCACGCCCGACCCGGCCGGGACGTGGCAGTACGCCCACGCGGTGGTCGCGCCGGCAGGGGCGCGAGATGTGTCCCACGGGTGGTACTGGACGAACAGCACGTACGGGCGGTCCGGATGGCGACCCGCGGCGACCTCCGCCTCGGCCGCGGCGATCTCGTCGAACGTGCCGGCCAGGTGGACGGTGGCGGCCCGGCCCGCCGCCGGATCGCGCCACGGCACGGGACCGTCGAGGGCCCAGTCGATCTTGAACACGCCCGATCCGTAGCGGAACGCGGCCAGCGCCCGGCGGGTCCGTTCGGGCAGCCGATCGCCCGCGATGGCGACCGCGGCTCGCGGCGTCGTGTCGAGGATGACCGCGCGACTCGGCGGCAGGTCGGCGAGCGATCCGACCCGGCGTCCGGTCTCGATGGCGCCGCCGAGCGAGCGGACCTCGTCGGCCAGGGCCGTGGCGACCGCCGCCGAACCGCCGCGGACCAACGGCCAGCCGACGGCGTGGGCGTACATCCCGAGCACGAGGCCGAAGCTGGCGCTGAGGGGCCGGTCGAGCGCCAGCATGGCGTGGCCGGCGAGCCCGGCGAACAGGGCGCGCGCCGGTTCGTCCCGGAAGCGGGTCCGGGCGAGCCGGCGGGCCGAGGCGAGAGCTGGCAGACCGAAGCGCGCCAGGGCGAGCGGGTGGCGCGGCACGTGGATGACCGGACGAAGCAGCTCGTGCGCCAGCTTGTCCGCGTCCCGTGCCAGCGGCCCGAAGAGCGACCGCCAGGCAGCACCGTCGCGCCCGCCGAGCCCGGCCGCCGTCGCCTTGACCGATCGCTCCAGGACCACGGCCCGGTCCGGGGCCAGGGCGTGGGCCACCGGCGCCTCCGGGTGGACGAGCTCGACGCCGTGCGCGGCCCAGTCGATCGTGCGCATGAACGGCGACGCGGCGGTCAGCGGGAGGATCGTGGAGCACACGTCGTGGCGGAAGCCGGGGAGCGTCAGCTCCTCGGTCCGGGTCCCGCCGCCGATCGTGTCGGCCGCCTCGTAGACCTGGACCGTGCGCCCGGCCCGGAGCAGGGTGATCGCCGCGGCCAGGCCGTTCGGCCCGGACCCGACGACGATCGCGTCGAGTGGCGGCGCGCCGGTCGTCACGCGGCGACCGACGGTCGCCCGGCCGCACTCAGTCCGGGCGCTCGATGGTGATGGACGCGTCGTTGATGTCGAGGACGTCGATGCTGATGTCGCCCTCGTCGGCACCGGCGACGACGAGCGACACGAGGAAACCATCACCGGACACCCACATGTCGACCGCTGAGCCCGGAGGCATCGACGAGAGGGACCCCACGACCGAGGTCGAGTCGATCCGGTAGTGCGTCGTCTGCACGCCGTTCTTCTCCTCGGTCCCGACCCGCTCCGCTCCGGCCAGGGCGCCGGGCGAGGCGAAGCTGCCGGCGAGCAGGATCGGGTCGAACAGCGCGAGCATGCCGGTCGCCATCTCGGCCGGAGCCGGTTGGAGCTGGTCGCCCGAGCCCATCCAGGCCTCGTCGCCGATCATCACGATGCGCGTTCCGTCCTCAAGGGAGATGTCGCGCGACAGGACGGGCTTGGTGACCACCGTCGATTCGTACGACGTGGCACCGCCCACGGCGACGACCAGCCGGTACGAGTCCACGCCCTCGAGGTTGGCGACGAGGTCGTCGAGGTCGAACGACGGCAGGGCTCCCTCGGACGGTGGCGCATCGGTCGTCGGCGGCGCGCTCGACGCGGCCGCCGTGGCGGTGGGGGCCACCGACTCGGCAGGGCCCGTGCTGGCGGTCCCGGTCGTCCCGCCGCAGGCTCCAAGACTGGACACGGCGATGGTCAGAGCGACGGCCAGGCTGGCGCGGCGAGTCGTCGTCATGCGAACTACCCCCGGAGTACGGTGATCACGGCCGGACGATCGCCGGCCGATACCGATGATGGGCGGCTTCCGCACTCCGCGCAACCGACATCAGCCAGCTCGGGTGCCTCCAGCGAC
>JBKHXL010000088.1:0-9186 GCA_046566045.1 Candidatus Limnocylindria bacterium | reverse complement strand
AGTGCGGTCTGCGGCGGCGTGCGGGTCGTCAGCCTGTACGCCCCCAACGGCCGGACCGTCGGGTCGCCCTTCTTCGTCGGCAAGCTGGCCTGGTACGCCCGCCTCCTCCAGTGGCTGCGCGAGACGTGCGACCCGGCCGAGGACCTGGTCCTGGGCGGCGACTTCAACATCGCCCCGACCGACCTCGACGTGTGGGACGCGGCCGCGGTCCACGGCGGCACGCACGTCTCCCCGCCGGAGCGCGGCGCCTTCCAACGGCTGCTCGAGTGGGGCCTGACCGATGCCTATCGGACCGTCCACGACGAGGCCGGCCGCTACTCGTGGTGGGACTACCGGGCCGGCATGTTCCACAAGAACATGGGCATGCGCATCGACCACCTGCTCGTCACCCGCCCCATCGCCGAGCGCGTCGTCGACGCCGAGATCGACCGCGAGGCACGCAAGGGTCCGCCCGTGCCATCCGACCACGCCCCGGTCCTCATCGACCTGGATGCCCCGGGCGCCGCGGTCGACCCCGACTGGGACGCCGCGCTCGCCCGTATCGCGAGGCGCTCGCGCTGACCGGCGGCCCCTGGCGAGTCGATCGAGCATGGATGGTGCCCGCCGCGGGATCGTCCGCGACGGGCACCTGGCCGATCTGTCCCCCGGAAGATGAGGCCGTCGCGGATGCTAGCGAAGGGCCATCCGCGACGCAAGACGGCGGCCGACTCGGCGGTGCCGCTCGGCACCGTCGAGCGTGCCGGCCGGGTGTCCGTCAGTCGAGGGTGACGCGCTCGCGCCAGTGCGGGATGTGGGTGGCATAGCCCAGGGCCTGGACCCTGGGCTCGAGCACGATCTGCGCCTCGGGGTCGCCGTGGACGAGGAAGATCCGCCGCGGATAGCCCGGGTCGCCGGGCGAGCGGCCCGCGCCGAAGGCGGCCAGCCAGTCGAGCAGCTCGGACTCGTCGGCGTGGGCGGAGAAGCCGCTGATCGAGCGGACCTGGCAGCGGACGGTCCGCTCCCGGCCGTCGAGGCGGACCGTGCGAGCCCCGGCCTGCAGGTGGGACCCGAGGGTGCCCCGCCCCTGGTAGCCGACGAACAGGATCGTCGCCGCCGGGTCGTCGATGAGGGTGCGCAGGTGGCCGACCACGCGGCCGCCGGTCAGCATCCCGTTCGAGGCGATGATCATGTACGGCCGGGGTGCCCGCTCGATGGCCTTCGAGTCCCGGACGGCGTTGGTCACGATCTGGTTCGGGTAGTCGAGTGGCGACTCGCCCTCGCGCAGCAGCCTGGCCGTCTCCTCGTCGTAGTAGGCCGGGTAGCGCCGATAGATGTCGGACGCCTTGGACGCCATCGGCGAGTCGAGGTAGAGCGGCAGCATCGGGATCTCGCCCCGCTCGATGAGGCGGTCGAGCTCCCACACGACCTCCTGCGTCCGGCCCACGGCGAACGACGGGATGAGCAGGACGCCGTCGGCCGCGGACACGAGGCGAACGGTCTCGGCGAGGATCCGGATGGCCTCCGCGGACGGCTCGTGTTCGCGGCCACCGTACGTGGACTCGACGAGGACGTAGTCCGCGGCGTCGATGACGGTCGGGTCGCGCAGGATCGGCGATCCGGGCCGCCCCAGGTCGCCGGAGCACACGATGATCCGCTCCTCGCCGGCTTCCTGGACGCGCAGCCGGATGATGGCCGAGCCCAGGATGTGGCCGGCGTCCACGAAGGTCGCCCAGACACCCGGGGCGACCTCGCGCTCGGCGCCGTAGTCGATGGCCTCGAACCTGGTGATCGCGCGCTCGGCATCCTTGACCGTGTACAGCGGCGCGTCGAGGTCGATGTCGATGGCGGGCGGCTGGGCCCGCAGGTCGGCCTCCGGATCGCGCGGCCACGACGGGTTCGCGCGCGGCCCGTCGTCGGCGGTCGGCGAGGCCGGCTCGATGCTCGTCTCGACGTGCTCGCCGGCCGCGCCGGCGGCGGCGAGGTCGACGGCCGCCTGGTACGACTCGGCCTCCTCCCGGTCGTCGATGACCGCCCTGTCCGGGTTGCGGCGCTCCCAGCGGGCCTCGCGCCTGGCGAACTCCTGGTGGAGGTGACCGGAGTCGAGCAGGATCAGGCTCGCCAGCTCGACCGTGCCGGCCGTGGCGTGGATCGGCCCACCGTAGCCCTCGCGGACGAGCACGGGCAGGAGCCCGCAGTGGTCGAGGTGGGCGTGGGTCAGCACGACGGCGTCGAGGTCGCCCGGGTCGAAGCCGAAGGGGACGCGGTTGCGGACCCACTCGTTGGGGCTGCCCTGGAACATCCCGCAGTCGACGAGCACCCGGGCTCGGTCGGTCGTCACCAGGAACTGCGATCCGGTGACGGTCGTGGCGCCACCGAGGAAGGCGATGTCCATGGCCGTCATGGTGACAGCCGGGCGACCGCGGCGTGCATCGCGGCCCGGGTCGGCTAGGCTTCGCCGGTGTTGCAGCCGCCGTGGTCCCGTGCCGCCGTCCGCGAGGTGCTGCCCCGCCTGCCCCGCCTCGTGCTCGGCCTCGTCACCTTCGGCCTCGGCATCGCCCTGATGGTCGAGGCCGGGATGGGCCTCGGGCCGTGGGAGGCGCTCCACCAGGGCATCGCCCGCCAGACCGGGCTGGCGATCGGCACGGTCAGCATCCTGCTCGGCATCCCGATCGTGGCCATGTGGTGGCCGCTGGGCGAGCGGCCCGGCGTCGGCACGCTCTTCAACGTCGTGCTCATCGGCCTGTCCACGAACGCCGGCATCGCGGTCCTGCCGAGCGCGCCGTCCGACCCGACCCCCGCGGCGACCGTGGTCCGCGTCGTGGTCATGGGCCTGGGCGTGGTGGTCATCGCCATCGGCAGCGGGCTGTACCTGTCCACGGACCTGGGTCCCGGCCCGCGCGACGGCCTGATGACCGGGGTGCACCACCGGTTCGGCTGGTCCATCCGCCGGTCGCGGACCGCGATCGAGCTCGCGGTCCTCGCCGTCGGCTTCGCGCTCGGTGGCACGGTCGGGCTGGGGACGGTCGTGTTCGCCCTGGGGATCGGTCCGCTCGTGCAGGCGGTCCTTGGCGTGGTGGACCGGGAGGGCCGCCTCGGACGGCGGCGCCGGGCGCGCCTGGAGGCCGAGGGCCCGCGCGGCGAGTGAGTCCCTCGCGCGCGATCGTCAGACGACGACGAGTGCGTCCACCGCGATGGCGAGGAAGAGCAGCGACAGGTAGCTGATCGAGTAGCGGTACAGCGCGATGGCGCCCTGGGTCGAGGCCTCCTCCGAGGCGCCGCGTCGCCACAGCCGGTAGGCCTGGTAGAGGAACACGGCGCCCAGGCCGACGGCGGCGCCCAGGTAGATGACGCCCATCCGCGCGACCGGCCACAGGAGCAGGCTGATGGCGACCATCAGCAGGGTGTACAGGCCGATCTGGCGGGTGGTCTCGGGGACGCCCTTGACCACGGGCAGCATCGGCACGCCGGCCGCCGCGTAGTCCTTGCGGATGCGCAGCGACAGCGCCCAGAAGTGCGGCGGCGTCCAGTAGAAGACGAGGGCGAACAGGATGAGCGCGGGGATGCCCACGTCGCCCGTGACGGCCGCCCAGCCGATGACCGGCGGGAGCGCCCCGGCGGCGCCGCCGATGACGATGTTCTGGGTCGTCGTGCGCTTCAGCAGCATGGTGTACACGACGACGTAGAAGGCGATGGCGAGCAGGGTCAGGAACGCGGCCAGCAGGTTCACGAACAGGGCCATCACGGCGAACGAGATGACGCCCAGGACGATGCCGAAGACGACCGCGCGCTCGGGCTCGACCTGGTGGGCCGGCAGCGGCCGGCGCCGGGTCCGGGTCATCAGCTCGTCGATGTCGCGGTCGAGGTAGCAGTTGATGGCGTTGGCGCTGCCCGCCGCGAGGGTGCCGCCGACGAGCGTCCAGACCACGAGCCAGCCCCACTCCCCCCAGTCCACGCCCGGGACGAAGCGGGTGGCCAGGACCATCGCGGGGACCGTCGTCACCAGCAGCAGCTCGATGATGCGCGGCTTGGTCAGCGCGATGTAGGCGCGGATCGAGTCACCCCGGCTGTGCGGCGTGCCGGCGGCGACGCCCTGACCGCGCATGTCGCCGTCGCCGGCTGGCACGCCCGAGGCGCGGGCCGTCGCGTAGCTCGCGGTCGCGAGGCCCACGAGGAGCGCCCAGATGACCGCGCCGAGCGCGAGATGGAGGGTCTGCGACCACTCGGACAGGCGGGTCAGGACCTGCAGGCCGCCGATGACGACCTGGACGCCGTAGAGCAGCCCGGTCAGCAGCGCGACACGCGCGAGGCCCGGGCGCTCGCGCCGGTCCCGCCAGGCCGCGACGGCCACGCCGGCCACGATGAGGCCGACCACGGCCGCCACCCAGCGGTGCAGGACGTGGGCCGAGCTCGCCTCGGACAGCGGCGGGACGAGCGACCCGCCCATCAGCGGCCAGTCCGGGAAGACGAGCGCCGAATCCGTCGCGGTCACGTTGGACCCGAACAGGAGCAACGCGAACGTGGCCAGGGCCGCGAACGACGCGAGGAGGGTGAACCGCTGGCTGCCGCCCCGTCCGGGCAGCGCGGCCGGGTATCCGGCGCGGACCGTCACGAACACCAGGACCCCGACCAGCAGCATCGCCGCGGCGAGGTGCGCCGTGACGGACTCGCCGCTGTTGCCGAGGCGGACCGTCTCCCGGCCAAGCCAGGCCTGGAAGCCCACCAGCGCGACGGCCGCGACCGACGGGACGAGCAGGCTCGGGCGCGAGCGGTGATCGCGGACGGCGAGGACCGCCAGGCCCAGGATCTGGAAGCCGATGACCGCGGCGATGGTGCGGTGGATCCACTCGATCCACGCCTTGGGGTCATCGAGCGGCGGAAGCAGCTGTCCGTAGCACAGCGGCCAGTCCGGGCACCCGAGCCCGGAGTCGGTGGCGCGCACGATGACGCCGACGGTGACCAGCAGGATGGCGGTCCCGAGGGTCAGCGCGGCGAGCTTCTGGAACCGGGTCAACGGGTCTCCTGGGAGGGCCGCGCGGCGCGGCTCGACGGGGCCAGCGCATTCTAGCGCGACGGCGCATCGGACCGGCCTCGGCTATCGTTCGGGCATGCATCCCCGAACCTGGCGCGTGTCGCTCGCCGCCCTCCTCGGGGCCGTGCGCGTCGCCGTCCTCGCGGCCCTGCTCGTCGCCGCCTGCGGTCCGGCCGGGTCGCCGTCTGCCGCCCTGCCGTCCGGTCCCGCCACGAGCTGCCCCGAACCCCCGCCGCCGGCCCAGGCCGACATCCCCGCCTGGTCGCCGAGCGCGCAGGACCCGAGCGTCTTCCCGGTCATCGTGTCGTCCGGCGGCTCGCTCGCGTGCGGTCCGTCGCGGGTGATGTTCTCGTTCCTCGACGACCAGAACCGGCCGGTGGCCGCCCCCGACCGACCGGCGTCGGTGGCCTTCTACGACCTGGCCACCGACCCGGAGACGCCGGTGTCCGAGGTCGACGGCACGTTCGTGTGGGCGATCGAGGACGCGGTCGGGATCTACGTCGCGACGGTCGCGTTCACGTCGGCCGGGCTGTGGGGCGCCGAGTTCACGACCACGGGCCCGGACGGCGGCGAGGAGCGCATCCGGATCCAGTTCGACGTGCAGCCCAGGCCCCTGGTGGTGGCAGTCGGCGACCCGGCCCCCAGCGTGGACTCGACGACGCTGGCCGACGTCGACGGCGACATCGCGCGGTTGTCCACCGACGACGAGCCGGTCGAGCGCTTCTACGAGACCTCGATCGCCGACGCGCTGGCGGCCGGCGAGCCGTTCGTGCTGGTGTTCGCCACCCCGAAGTTCTGTGCCAGCGCACAGTGCGGCCCGACCCTCGACCGGATCAAGCCGGTGGTCGCCGACCATCCCGACCTGACCGTCATCAACGTCGAGCCGTACGAGCTGCAGGAGGTGGACGGCCAGCTCCAGCCGGTCCTGAGCGACGGCCAGCTCACGCTGGTCGAGGCGGCCCGGGCGTGGCGCTTGCTGTCGGAGCCGTGGGTCTTCGTGGTCGACGCTGACGGGATCGTCAGCGCCTCGTTCGAGGGCATCCTGAGCGCGGCCGAGCTGGAGGCCGCGATCGTCGAGGTCGCCGGCGGCTGAACGGCGGCGTCACGCGTCGTCCACCGCGGTCGCGATGAGGATCCCGTCCTCGACCCGGAAGGTCACGACGACCGGCTCGGCCGTGGCCTGGTGCTCGGCGAGGTGGCCCAGCGGGAAGGCGGCCGTGCTGCGCAGCTCGCGCAGGTCGAACGCGTAGAGCGTCCCGTCGACCGTGCGCAGGGTGAACGCGCGGACATCGGTCAGGCCGCGCGAGTCCACCGCGACGATCACGCCGGTCAGCGGCGAGGCCGGGACGGCCGAGGCGGGCAACGGGCTGGTCGCGCCGCCGGACGGACCGGGGCCGGGCGCGTCTCCGCCAGGGCCGCCGAGCAGCACCGCGGCGCCGCCCGTGACGGCGATGATCAGGATGAGCACCGCCACGAGGGCGCGCCGCGTGCCGGCGTCCATCCGCCCGGGTCAGCCGGCCGGGGTCAGCGCGCCGGTGCTTCCCGGGGCGTCCAGCGGCGTGCCGTCGTCGCAGCGCGGGCAGGTCGAGGCTCCCGCCTCGTACGTCGGCAGGTCGAGCTGCCACAGCGCGTGGAGCGGATACGTGCGACCGGTCGCCGGCGAGGTCAGCGTGCTGCGCCCGCCACTGCGGTCCACGAGGACGGCGCACTCGACGATCTCGCCGCCGAGCGCCTCGACCGCGGGGATCATCGCCAGGAGCGAGCCGCCGGTGGTCAGGATGTCGTCAACGAGCAGGAGCGGCTCGCCGGGCACGATCGTGAATCCGCGTCGGAACTCGCGCCGGGCGGTGCCGTCGGCGTCGCGCACCTCCTCGGCGAAGATGCTCCGGACACCCAGCTGGCGCGCGGTCTCGAAGGCCAGGATCACGCCGCCGGTCGTCGGCCCCACGACCAGGTCCACCAGTCGTGGCGCGTCGCCGGTGCGGCGTACACGGGCCGCCCAGTAGCCGCACAGCTCGCTCGTCGCCGCTGGGTCGGACAGGACCGCGAACTTCTCCACGTAGGCGTCGCCATGACGGCCGCTCTTGAGCAGGAAGTGCCCCTCGCGGAACGCTCCGGAGGCGCGGAACAGCGCTTCGGTCCGGGCCGCCAGGGCCGCCCTCATGGCCAGGTCCTGGACGGGCCTGATGGTCGTCATGAGCCGAATGCTAGCGGGTCGATGCGCCTGACCTCCGCGACGTCATGTCCGTCGTCACGGTCGGTACTCGACGCCCTTGGCGGATGGGGGCCCGGCCCTCTTGGGGAGCGCCGTGCCGACGAGGGCACGGAACGAGGTGTGGCCGCGGGCCGCGCAGTACTCGCCCAGTTCGTCGACGAGGCGGACCGGCAGCGTCGGGTCGGCGAAGATCGCGGTCCCGACCTGGACGGCCACCGCGCCGACGGCCAGGAAGTCGAGCACGTCGGCCAGCTCGGTGACCCCGCCGATGGCCACGACCGGGATGTCCACGGCCTGGCTGACCTCGTATACGATGCGCAGCGCCACGGGTTTGACGGCCGGTCCCGAGACGCCGCCGTACGTGTTGCCGAGCAGCGGCCGGTCGCGCCCCGGTGCCACCGCGATGCCGGACAGGGTGTTGATCGCGGTCAGGGCATCCGCGCCGGCGTCGGCGATGGCCCGGGCGATCGGCCGGATGTCGGCCACGTTCGGCGACAGCTTGACCAGCAGCGGCAGGTCGGTCGCGCGACGGACGGCGGCCGTGACCTCGGCCGCCGCCCCGGCATCGATGGCGAACTGCAGCCCACCCTTGCCGACGTTCGGGCACGAGATGTTGAGCTCGATGCCGGCGACGCCCGGGGCGCCCTCCAGCCGACGCGCGACGGCGACGTAGTCCTCGACCGATTCGCCGGCGACGTTGACGATGACGGGCACGGACCAGCCCGCCCAGGTCGAGCCGTACTTCTCGACGACGGCGTCGACACCGGGGTTCTGGAGGCCGATCGAGTTGAGCATCCCGCCCGGGGTCTCGGTCACGCGCGGGGTCGGGTTGCCGATGCGCGGCTTGAGCGTGGTGCCCTTGCAGCAGATCGCGCCCAGCCGGTTTATGTCCACCACGTCGCCGTACTCCACGCCGTAGCCGAACGTGCCCGAAGCGACGAGGATGGGGTTGGGCAGCACGAGCCCGCGTCCGAGGTCGACGGTCAGGTCCACGTCCTCCGGCCGCACGACCGGCGGGGCGGGCGGCGGGGCCTCGGTCGGCGGCCGGCTCGTGCGCGTGGGCGTCGGGGTCCTCGCGGGCGCCCGGGCGACCTCCGGATCGCGCCGGATCCCGCCCCGGCGCGGCGCGCCGACGATGGCCCTGCGCTTGGCCTTCACGCCCAGGCCCCCTCCCACATGAGCTCCTCGGCGGCGAACACCGGGCCCTCGCGGCAGACGCGCTGCGGCGTGCCGGTGACGCTCATGACGACGCAGCCGAGGCAGGCTCCCACCGCGCAGCCCATGTTCTGCTCCATCGACACCTGCAGGAAGGCCCTGCGCCGCGCGGCCGGCGAGCCGATGGTCGCCTGCTTGCCGCCGCCACGCTTGCGGCCGAGCGTGGCCACCCCGAGTCGCTGCCGGCGGCTCGCGGCCAGCCTGGACAGCGCGGCCAGCATCGGTGTCGGGCCGCAGGCGAACGCCTGGTCCGCCCACGCTTCGTAGTCGGCCAGCAGGTCGGTCACGTAGCCGTGGTGGCCGAGCGAGCCGTCGTCGGTGGCGACGACGTACTCGACCTCGTCGGGCAGCAGGCTGGACGGGTAGACCTCGCGGGCGCTGGCGGCCCCGAACAGGAGCGTCACCTGGCGTCCGTCGCGCAGCCCCTCGTCGGCGAGCATGCGCACCCCGGCGATGCCGAGGCCGCCCGCGACGAGGAGCAGATGGCGGCTGCGCGGGTCCACCTCGAACGGGCTGCCGAGGGGTCCCAGCATGTCCACGGCGTCACCCGGGCGCAGACGGGTGAACCAGCCGGTGCCCCGACCGATGACGCGGAAGTGGATGGTGATGATGCCGCTCAGGGCGTCCGCGGTGTTGATCGAGAACGGCCGCCGCAGGACCATCCCGGCATCGTCGCCCGTGCGCACGTGGATGAACTGGCCGGCGCGCGACCCGTTGGCGATGTCGGGGGCATGGAACGACTGCAGCC
>JBKHXL010000087.1:0-10880 GCA_046566045.1 Candidatus Limnocylindria bacterium | reverse complement strand
AGACCGAGCTGCCGACGGTGCTGAGGATCTTGCTGACCTGGCCGCCCAGGAAGATGAGGGCGATGATGGCGACGATGGCGATGAGAGCGAGGATCAGCGCGTACTCCGCGAGGCCCTGGCCTTCGTCATCACGAGCGATGAGATCCATGAAGCGAAGATAGAGTGACGTCATGTGAGGGGTACCTCCTTTCCGTGAAGCTCTCCGCATGGTGGAGGCGGGCGCCACCGTACGTGGGTGGCGCGGTCACTGTCAAGGGTCGGGATGGCGCATCCGGTGCGGCCAATCCACGCCGCCGTGGCCCGGGAATCAGAAGACCGCCGGTCGGGTGGACCGGCGGTCCTGACGTTCGGGAGCGGTGCTAGACCGAGCTGCCGACGGTGCTGAGGATCTTGCTGACCTGGCCGCCCAGGAAGATGAGGGCGATGATCGCGACGATCGCGATCAGGGCGAGGATCAGCGCGTACTCCGCGAGGCCCTGGCCCTCGTCATCGCGCTCGAACAGCTCGGTGACGCGGAGATAGAGGTCCGTGATCAGTGCCATGGATCGTTCTCCTGGATGAGTACTCACCCTCGAGCGAGGGCGTCGCCACCATAGGGCGGAGGTCCAGCCGTCACAACTAGCCCGATGGTACTGACCGGAGGTCCCGCCCGGACCACGAGCCCATGGGTGAGTGGCGCTCCGCTGGGGCCCTCGCCCTCAGCCGCCGGTCGCCGCGTCGATGGCATTGCCGATCGCGAACAGGGCATCGGCGATGGCGCCGCCGAACAGCACGAGCCAGACCACGGTCAGGACACTGGTCAGGGTGAGGATGAGCCCGTACTCCACGAGCCCCTGGCCGGCCACCGGACGGCGCGGATCAGGCGTCGCCCGATCCCTCCCCGGCGATCGGCGCCGAGAGGCGGAGCTCGGCCCCTTCCTGGGCCTGCTCGACCTCCACGCCGATGGATGCGGCGCGCGCCTGGATGTGCCGCCACACGGTCGGCGGGAGGACGATCAGGGCGTCCAGGCGCGCGGCCTCGGCGGCCTCGCGGGCACCGGCCTCGCGGTCCTCGATCATCGCCACCAGCGTCGGCGGCAGCTCCTGGTCCTTGTCCTTGTCCCTGCCCTTCCCCCGTCCGGGTCGTTCCGGCGCGACGTGCGCCGCCTCGGCGGGATCGTCCGGCGTGGCCCGCAGCGCGACCAGCCGAGCCTCGAGGCGCTCGCCCCAGTCCATCAGCAGCGTGACGCGCTCCGGACCGGCCCCGAGGTACGCGGCGAGCGCCTCGTCGAGCATGCGGAAGATGCCGCTCTCGAGATCCACCGGCAGGCGCCGATCCTGGCCCATCGACTCGAACACGACCGGGATGCCGGCGCGGCGCCCGCGCTCGCGCGCCGCGCGCCGCAGGGTGGGCACGAGGCCGAGGTCGTCGAGGACCATCGGCCGGACGTCGAAGATGAACGACTTCGTGGCATCGAGCGTCTGCTGGACCATCGCCGTCAACTGGCGGATCTCGCCCGACGCGGTCGCCGGGTCGCGGGCGACGAGGCGCTCGACGATCTGGGCCTGGAGCACGATGTTGGTCAGGCTCTGGGCGGGGCCGTCGTGCATCGCTCGGGCGATCTCGCGGCGCAGGTCCTCCTGGGCCGACAGCACGAGGCGGCTGACCGCGGCGGGCAGCGCGGTCGTCCCGTCGGTGGCGTCCGCCGGACCGCCCGGCGCCCCGTCGGGGAGCGCGACCGATGCGCCACCGGCGCCCGGGCTGAACGGAAGCCCGCCCGCGCCCTCGAGGTACTCGGCGACGGCGTCGCGGTAGCGGCCCAGCGCGCGCCGCTTGCCCTCGAGCACCTCGACCTGCGTCTCCATCAGCGCGGCTCGGCGGGTCAGGGTGATGAGCGCGGCCGCCTGGTCGGCCCGTTCCTTCGGGTCGGCGTCATCCCCGAGGGCCGCGAGCTTGTCGGTCCCGGCCACCCGACGACCCTCGTGCCGGGCCGCCTCGGTCTTCGCCTGGGTGACCAGCAGGTCGATCTCGCTCAGCTCGCGGTCGAGCATCAGGAGGTCGTCGCCGAGTCGCTCGAGCAGTCCTCCGCTGGTGGCGGTCGCGGGCGCCGTCTCGTCCGACATCAATCCTCGGGCATCCGGATCCAGCCCTGGCGCATCGCGTACACCACGGCCTGGGTCCGGTCGTTGACCGACAGCTTGCGCAGGATGGAGCTCATGTGGTTCTTGACCGTCTGCTCGCTGATCGACAGCGCGTAGGCCACCTGCTTGTTGGTCATGCCCTGGGCGATGTTGTCCAGGATCTCGACCTCGCGCGGCGACAGCGGGGCGAAGATCGGGGCCGCTTCCTGGCCATAGACCGCCAGCTCCCGGAACTCCTTGAGCACGCGCGAGGCCACGGCCGGCTTGGCGAAGACCTTGTCGTTGATGAGGAACTCGCCGATGGCCACCCGGCGGATGATCGTGACCAGGTCGTCGGGGCCCACGTCCTTGAGGATGAACGCGGCCGCCCCGGCCTTGATCGCGTCGAACAGGGCCTCCTCGTCCTCGGTCACGGCGAGCACGATGATCCCGGTGGACGGCAGCTCGCGCTTGATCCGCTGGGTCGTCTCGATCCCGCCGGGGGCTGACAGGGACAGGTCCATCAGGATGATGTCCGGCGACGTCTCGAGCGCCCGGTCCATCGCCGAGCGCGAGTCGTCGGCCTCGCCGACGACCTCGAGGTCGGGTTCGCGGGCGAGGATCCCGGCGACGCCGGCTCGGAACAGGGCGTGATCGTCGACGATCAGGATGCGCGTGGTCTGGTCGGGGTTGCGTCGGTCGGGGCCACCCCGCCGGCGCTCCGTCCCGCTGTAGTCCATGGCACTCATGTGGTCTCCTATGCTCCCTGTCGGGGGCTCGTCGGGATCGCGAGTCGGACGACGCTGCCGCCGTCCGGTCGAGATCGTATGTCCAGTCGGGCTCCGATCAGCTCCGCTCGCTCCCGCATGAATCGAAGGCCGAAGTTGCGGCGGCCACGCGCGACCATGTCCTCGACCTCGAACCCGCGACCGTCGTCGCGGACCTCGAGGAGCCACTCGTCGCCCGCCTGTTCCGTCGAGATGACGACGGTCGAGGCGGCGGCGTGCTTGCGCACATTCTGCAATGCCTCGCGCACGATGCGTACGGCCGCCACTCGCTGACCCTCGTCGAGGACTGCGTCAGGGGCCGTCAGCTCGGCCGTGACCGACGGCCCACCGACCGTGCGCAGCCGCTCGGCCGCCTCGTGGATGGCACCCGCCAGGCCGCCGACGCCGAGCTCCGGCGGGCGCAGATCGTGGATCGCCTCGCGAACCTCGACGAGCTCGCGTCGCAGGGACGCCTTCAGCGCCCGCAGCTCGTCGGCGGCCGCGGCGGCGTCCTCGACGGCGAGGCGCTCGATGAGCTCGATCTGGAAGATCGCATTGCTGAGGGCCTGCGCCGAGCCGTCGTGCACGTCCTGGGCCAGGCGAGTCCGCTCCGCCTCCTGGGCCTCGACGATGCGCATCGCCACGTCGGAGCTCGTCGCCGGGCCGTCGGCGTCGACGAGGCTCGCGTCGCCGCTCGACAGGAACAGCCAGGTCCGGGCGAGGGTGCTGTCGGCGAGCTCGAGGCGGGTCAGCATCGCCTGCTGCCGGCCGAGTTCCGCGGCCAGGCGGTCCGCCTCCCGGCGCGCGGCCCGCACCCGCGCGTCACCCGTCTCGGCCTCGCCGTGCTCCAGCTGCGAGTGCAGGGCCGCCAGGCGCGCCGACTCGACGCCGTACGCGTGGCGGAATCGATCGCGCACGCTGCGGAGCGTGTTGGCGCTCGACGCCACCGCGGCGCTGCATTCCGCGACGAGCGCCGCGAAGCGATCGACGGGAGCGTCCGGCTCGGGGCGTGCAGCGTCCATCGGGGCCCGAGTATAGGCGTCGCCCGCGCCGGGCTCGTCACGGGTGGTCATGGGCAGGCGATCTCGTAGACCGTCGTGTCGGCCAGCACGTCCGGGCCGGCCCCGGTCGGCGGCGGCAGGTCGAGCGGCCGGAAGCACTCGCTCCCGGGCAGCCCGGCGTCGAGGTCCTGCGGCCAGTGGGCCCCGGACGGATCGATGAGGACCAGGTAGCGCGTGCCCTCGAACGTGGCCGCAAGGTCGAGCACGGCCGTGGGGGGCTCGTCGGGCAGGGCGAGGGCCGGGATCCCCTGCGTCTCGGCCATCCAGATCGGGAAGTTGCTGATGACCGGGCCGGCGCTGGCATCGAGCGGCCGGCCGAGCGCCGCCATCCGCGCCCCGAGCTCCTCGAACTGGGCGGCGGTCACGCGCGAGCCCTCGCCGAACCCGGGCAGCAGCACCGCCGAGAAGAGCAGGCTTGCGGCGACGCCGAGCACCGCCCCGAGCCATGCCACGGGGCGGGTCCAGCCGCGCCACGTCCCGATCCGGACCAGCAGCGCGTCGAGGGCGAGGAGCGCCGACAGGACCAGCAGCACGTGCACCGGGCCCGCGGCGTGCAGGAACGTCCCCCAGGTCGTCGCGACCGGGAACACGAGGCTGGTGACGAGGAACGTCAGGAGGCTGATCAGGACGACCGGGCGGACGGCCCGGCCGCGGATCGCCCACGGCAGGCCGACGAGGCCGATGAGCGACACCGGGAACCCCGGCAGCAGGAGCACGGAGGACAGGTTGTGGCCGATGCCGACGGCGCGCATCTCGAGCAGGCCCTGCGGGCCGACCGCGAGGTAGCGCTCCAGGGTCGGCTCCTCGCTCCAGGCGAAGATGTCGAAACCCGTGACGGAGAACGCGTTGCTGATCGCCTGGCCGGGCAGCGGGCTGCCGAACGTCTCGAGGTTGCGCACCATCCACGGCAGGAACACCGCGAAGGCCACGATTCCGGCGACGCCGATGATGCGCACCCGCTCGGCGACGGTCGTCCCGGTGGCGGTCCACGCCAGCCCGACCCAGATGAGCGCCAGCCAGACGGCCTCGTTGCGCGTCAGCGCCGCGAGGCCGAGGGTCAGGCCCAGCGCGAGGACACGCGGATCGGTCAGTCGCGCCCCGCGCGGATCCGCGGCGATGCGCGCCATCAGCACGCACGCCGCCAGCGCGAACAGGGCGAACGGCATGGTCGAGTCGGGCAGGGCCGAGTGGAGCACGAGCGGCAGGTAGACGGCCGCGATCAGGCCGGTCCCGAGGGCGAGGGTGCGAGCCCGGCCCGCCGGCAGGGCGCGCGCCTCGGCGACGTCGGCGGCCAGGCGCCAGGCCAGCACCGCGACGAGGGCGCCGACCAGGACGACCGGGACCTGCGCCGCGGCGAAGCTCGTGCCGAGCAGGGCCATGGCGCCAGCCGCCAGCCAGGTCGGCAGCGGCAGCCAGACCTCGAAGGCCGGCTTCGGGAAGACCAGCGGCTCGGTGTGGTAGCTCCAGATGGCGTCGGACACGAGGCCCCGGCCCTCCAGCAGGTTCTGGGCCACGCCGACGTAGTAGGCCGTGTCCTCGGGCTTGGGGAACACGATCTGGGCGGCGAACACCGCCCGCACGACAAGCGCGACGACGAACACGAGGAGGGCCGACAGGACGGCCTCGCGCCGGGTCACGTGCCGGCCTCCACGCAGCGCCCGTCGGAGACGTCCAGGCACACGGGGTACAGGGCGAGGGCCGGCACGCCATCGTCCGCGGACGACGGGACCGTGAACACGGCCGGGCCGATCCAGCCGGGGCGGTCGTCGTCGCGCAGCACGGGCCGCAGCGCCTCGACGATGGCCCGCCGCTCGAGCACCAGCCAGCGGATGCCGTAGCCGCGGGCGACGTCCTCGATCCGCTCGAGCGGGTCGTCCGGGGACACGACACCGCCGCGCCCGGTCCAGTACTTGAAGCCGCCGGCGTCGATCGACATCAGCCGGTCATCCGCGGCCACGCCCAGTCGGTCGAGTTCGGTGGCCAGCGTGCGGCGCGGCACGCGGGTCTCGTCCCAGCTGGCGTACACGGTCGGCGCATAGAGCACGGCCGAGCCCGCCACGAACGCGACGACGAACCAGCTGAACAGCGGCGTGGCGATGGCCGGGTCCCAGCCGGGTCGGCGGGCCGCGATCCAGGCGACGACGAGCGCCACCCCCTCGAGCCCGAGGATGTAGCTGTGCGGCCCGAGGCCCACGGCCGTGTGGATGAACGCGCCCCCCGGCACGTGCAGCGGGAAGATGATCGTCGCGCCGGCGAGCAGGATGGCGAAGAACAGGAGGTAGGGCAGGATGTCGTCGGAACGCCGGCGCGCCCACGCCCCGATCGGGATCAGCGGCAGCATCACGATCGACGAGATGAGGACGGTGAAGTTGGCCAGCGACCCGAGCAGGCCGACGAGGCGGGTCTGCAGGATCGTGCCCCAGCCCTGGGCCATGAACGCCGCGAACGAGACGTCCGCGGTGGTGCTGTTCCACTGCCGATAGTCGGTCAGCCATAGCGCCTCGCCCCCCGACGCCGTGGGCGAGATCGAGCCGAACTCGGCGAGCTGGCGCAGCCACCACGGTCCGAGCACGAGCATGAACGCACCGAAGCAGGCGACGGCCGCCCGGACCGGCAGGGCCGGCGGGCGCCCGGCTCGCCAGGCCCGGACGCGGTCGATGACGAACACGAGCCCGACGGCGGCACCGAGCAGGAACGCGTCGTTGCGGGCGAGCGAGGCGAGCCCGACCAGCAGGCCGGCGGCGACGTACGCCCGCGCATCGCCGCGAAGGCCGCGTGCCGCGAACCACAGCGTGGCCGCCACCAGCGGCTGGAAGATGGCGAAGTTCTCCGGCTGGGGCATGAACACCGTCCCGGCCGCCGGGATGGCCGCCAGCACGCCGGCGCCGAGCTGCACCGTCCGCGAGGCGCCCATGTCCCGGGCGATGGCGAGGGTGAGCGGCGCGGCGAGGGCCCCGATGAGGACCATCGGCAGGGCCGAGGCGACGGCCGTCGGCCCCAGGACGAGCACGAACGGGGCCTGGATGAAGGACGCGAGCGGCAGCCAGTGCGCGTTCGACGGGACCGGCAGGACCGGGTCGGCCGGGAGCGTGCCGCCCACCTCGGCGAAGATCCACACGAAGTCCACCGACAGGCCGCGGCCGGCGGCGAGGGACCGGGCGACCTCCACGTAATAGGAGGAATCCGCGTACGCCGGGTCCGGGAAGGCCATCATGCCGGTGGCCCGCACGAGCACGGCCAGGGCGTAGAGAAGGACGGCTGTTCGCATGGGCCGGTGCAGCGTAGCACCGGGTCGCCGCCCCTCCGACCGGTACGAAGGGGCTATCCGGGACCCCCGGACCACCGGGCTCGATCAGGGGGATCGCGGGGACGTTGACTGATGCCGGTACGGGTCGCCACCATGTCCGGCGTGCCTCCCGACCCGACCCTCCAGTGACGGCGCCCGCCCGTGTCCTGTCCATCGTGCTGCCGGCCTACCAGGAGGCGGCGCGCATCGGGCCGGCCCTCGATGAGCTGTTCGCCTTCCTCGCAAGCGCGTCGCTGGGTGACGATGCGGCCGCCACCACCGAGGTGATCGTCGTCGACGACGGCTCGACCGATGCGACCGCGGCCATCGTCGACGGGCGGCCGGAGGCGGCCGGCTCGCTGCCCGGTGTGGAGCTCCGGGTCCTGCGCGTGCCCCACGGCGGCAAGGGTGCGGCGGTGCGGGCCGGGATGCTCGATGCCCGCGGCGACCTGGTGGTCTTCGCCGACGCCGACATGGCCACCCCGCCCGACCAGCTGCCGCTGCTCGTGGCGGCCCTGGCCGAGCACGACGTCGCCCTTGGCTCGCGCATCCAGCCAGACGGCTCGGACATGCGCGCCACGCAGCCGGGCTACCGGCGACGGCTCGGGCAGGTCTTCCACCTCCTCGCGTCGGTCTGGGTGGTCGGGCCCGTCCACGACACCCAGTGCGGGTTCAAGGGATTCAGCCGGGCGTCGGCCCAGGACCTGTTCGCGCGCCAGCGCATCACCAGCATCGTGTTCGATGTCGAGCTGATCTACCTCGCCCGGCGACGGGGCTATGCCGTCGCCGTCGTCCCGATCCAGTGGTTCGACAAGCGTGGCTCGCGCATGCGTGCGAGTCCGGGCCTCGCCCTCCGCGTCGCCTGGGACCTGTTCCGCATCCCGCTGCTGCACCGCCGAAGCGGGCGCGTCGCGGAGCGCGCGCCGCGCTGATGGACCGGGACCGACTCGCCCGGCTCGGGACGGCGGCCCTCCCGGTCGTCGCCGTGCTGTCGTTCGTCGCTGGGGTCGCCCTCACCCTGGCGTTCGCCGGGGCGACGCTCGGCTACGACTTCCTGGCCTACCACCAGGCCGTCGTCCGAACGCTCGACGGGGCGCCGCTGTACGACATGTCGTTCACGGAGACCGGCGGCTTCGGGCTGTTCTACTACCCGCCGACGTTCGCGCCGCTGATCCTGCCCCTCGGGCTGCTCTCGGCCGCCGCCGCGACGTGGGCGTGGATCGGTGGGTCGCTGATCGCCTTCCTGGCCGGCGTCGCCGTCCTGCCCGTGTCGCGCAGCGTGCGCTGGTGGGTCATCCTCCTGGCGGGCTGGTCCTTCCCGTTCGTCCACGCGCTGAAGCTCGGGCAGGTCGGGCCCGTGCTGTTCGCCCTGTTCGCCGTCGGCTGGCGCTGGCTGGACGCACCGGGGCCGCTCGGGCTGAGCGGCGCGCTGGGCGCAGCGATCAAGATCCAGCCGGGCCTCGTGCTGGCCTGGGCGCTCCTGACCCGGCGCTGGACGGCCGTTCTCGTTGGGGCGTTCGCGTTGGCGCTGCTCGCCGCGGCGTCGGTCGCCCTGGCGGGCATCGGCGCGTGGACCGACTTCCTGACCCTGCTGCGGACGGTGGCCGACCCGATCACGACGGAGAAGAACCTGACCCCGGGCGCGATCGCCTACCGACTCGGCGTCCCCGTGGCGACGGCGAGCCTGATCCAGGTGGCGAGCATGGCCGCGGCCGCGGCCGTCGTGCTGGTCGCGATCCGGTGGGCCTCGGCGGAGGCGTCGTTCCTCGTCGTCGTCGTGGCCAGCCAGCTGGTCTCACCCATCCTGTGGGACCACTACGCGATGCTGCTCCTGCTGCCCGTGGCCTACCTGCTGGCGGCGGGCCGCTGGTGGGCGATCGTCATCCCGCTCGTGACCGCCTGGCCGCTGGTCGACGTCTCGCCGCCGATCGTGTACGTGGTGGCGATGTGGCTGACCATGCTGGCGACGCTGTGGGTGGGACGGTCCGGGCCACGGTCCGGGCCATCGACCGCGGCCTCGTCCGCGGCCCCGTCCGCGGCGTGAGCTCCGACGCCCGCGGTGCGACGCTCGTCGGGCTCGGCCTGGTCGTGTCGTCGGCCATCCTGTACTGGCTCGCCAACCGCGAGTTCGACGCCGGCCGGGGCGACTTCTTCCACCTGGCCGACGCGTTCCTGCATGGCCGGACGTGGCTGGACTTCCGGCCGGGCGGCGGGAACTCGAACGACGTGATCCTCATCGGCGAGCGGGCCTACGTGCCGTTCGCCCCGTTCCCGGCCGTCGCGCTCATGCCGCTCGTGGCCGTCACCGGGCCGGTCGTGGCGGACCAGCTGGAGTCGGGCGTCAACGCGCTGCTGGCCGCTGCCGGGGTCGGCCTGTGCTGGTGGCTGCTCGGCCGGATCGGCGTCGCGGCGCTGCGGGACCGGCTGTGGCTGGCCGTGTTGTTCGGGTTCTCGACCCAGATCCTGTGGGTCACGACTCGCGGCGGGGTGTGGCACACGGGCCACCTCGTGGCCACGATCCTGACGCTCGGCTGCCTCCTCGAGCTCTACGGCGCCCGTCGGGCCTGGCTCATCGGATCGCTGGCCGGAGCCGCGTTCATGACCCGCGCGCCGCTCGCGTTCGCCATCCCGGTCTACGCCCTGCTGCTCGCCCCGCCCGGCGTGCTCGATCCGCGGCGCGTGCTCGCCGACGCCGGTGCGAGCCTGCGGGCGATGCCGTGGAGGACGTGGGCCGCGCTCACCCTCGGCGTCCTGCCGGCGCTCGTCGGCTTCTTCGCCTACAACCAGGTCCGCTTCGGCAGCCCGCTCGAGTCGGGGTACGCGCTGGCCACCCTGCCCGAGTGGCTGGAGGCGCAGCGGCGGCAGGGGCTGTTCGCGCTGGTGCACGTCCCGATGAACCTCGACTACTTCCTCGTGCACCTGCCGCGCCTGATCGACCGACCCCCGTTCTTCATGCCCGACGGGCTCGGCATGTCCGTGCTGCTGACCAGCCCCGGGCTGCTCTTCGCGTTCCGCGCGGCGTGGTCGCGGCGCGAGGTCCGCCTGCTGTGGCTGGCCGCGCTGCTGGTGCTCGTGCCGACCCTGCTCTATTACGGCGGCGGCTGGCTGCAGTACGGCTACCGCTACTTCCTCGATTCCGTGCCGTTCGTCATCGCCCTGTGCGGCATCGCCGCGGTGGACCGGGGCGGCGTGGGTCGTGGCTGGCAGGCGCTCATCGTGGCTGGCACGATCGTCATGGCCGTGGGCGTGTACTGGGCGTACAACCTGTGAGGCGCGAGGTGGCCGGTCGGCCGGTGTGGCTGCTGGCGCTGGCGACGATCGGCGCGATCCTGCTCGTGGTCGTCGCGGTGACGCGCTGGGCGGTCCCGGCCGACGAGCACGCGTACTGGCTCGCGGCCCGCCGCATCATCGAGGGGCAGCCGCTGTACGACCCCGCCGCCTCGATCATCACGCCGTACGCCTACCTGTACCCGCCGCCGCTCGCCCAGGCGATGGTGCCGATCGCGCTGGTCGTGCCGGCCTGGCTGTTCAGCGCCGCCTGGATCGGGCTGATGGGCCTCGCCCTGTGGTGGCTGGCCGGTCGCGACGTGCTGCGGGCCCTCGCGATGGTCGCCTTCGTGCCGATCGCCGTCGAGTTCTGGTCGCGCAACGTCCACCTGTTCCTGG
>JBKHXL010000086.1:0-36151 GCA_046566045.1 Candidatus Limnocylindria bacterium | reverse complement strand
GCATGCGCGGCGGATCGCCCGAGCCATCGCCGGGGAGGCGAACGACGGCTCCACGACCGACCGCAGGCCAGGAGGTGGATGACGAAACGATCGCTGATCGGCCCCGCGACGGGGCGACCATGACCAGGGATGCGACCCACGAGGGTGCATCCGATGTTCGAGGAGGAGTACGCATGATCGAGACCAGATCACTACGGGCCAGGCTGGCCATCGGCCTCGGGGCCATGGCCTTCGTCGTGGCCGCCTGTTCCGGCGGCGGCGCCACGACCGCGCCGAGCGTGGCCCCGACCGACGCGCCCGCGTCCGTCGCGCCGAGCGAGGCCCCGTCCGCGGAGCCGATGTCCTACCGGATCGGCTATTCGAACGGTGGCGGCGTCGGCAACGGCTTCCGCGAGGAGCAGGTCTGCACCGCGAAGGCGGAGGCCCTGGCCTCCGGCGAGGTGAGCGAGCTCATCACCATCCACCGCAACACGGACGCGGTCGGCCAGCTCCAGGACATCCGTGACCTGATCGCTGCCGACGTCGACGCGATCGTGTTCAACCCGAACGACCCCGACGCCCTGAACCCGGCCCTGGCCGAGGCCAAGGCCGCGGGCATCATCACCGTCTCGGTCGACGCCTACGTCACCGACCCGGACGCCTACAACCTGTACAACAACCAGATCAAGTACGCCGAGATCGGCGCGACCTGGCTGTTCGAGCAGCTCGGCGGCCAGGGCAAGGTCTACTACATGCGCGGCATCGCCGGTCACCCGGCCGACTCCGACCGCGACATCGGCTTCAAGAACGCGTTGGCCAACTACCCCGGCATCGAGGTGGTGCCGTCCGCTGAGGGCGTCCACACCGGCTGGGATCCGGTCCAGGGCACGCAGCTCATCAACGACTTCATCGCCAGCGGCCAGTACGACGGGATCCAGGGCATCTGGACCTCCGGCATCGACTCGGTCGTGGTAGACGCCATCAAGGCCGCCAACAAGCCGTTCGTGCCATCGTCGGCGCGGACCTCGGTGGCTTCGTCGGCCAGCTGCTCGACACGGCCGGGTATCCGGACCTGAAGGGCGTGGCCGTCACCAACACCGCCGCCGTCGGTGGCGCGGGCGTCAACCTGGCGCTCAAGCTGCTGAAGGGCGAGTCGGTCCAGACCGGCGGCGACCGTCCCAACACGGTCCTGCTCGATCCGGTCGGCGCCGACAACGTCACCGACGAGGGCAAGGCCCTCCTCGCGTCGTGGCAGGTGGATGGTCTCGATCCGAACTGGCCGCTCGGCCTCCAGATCGAGGGCTACACCACGTACACCCCCGAGCAGGCCGTCGCCTGCAAGGGCCCGGGCGAGTAACCTCACACCACGCACCGCTCCAGGGGGCGTCGGCACCGCCGGCGCCCTCTGCGCTACCCCCAGGGGAACCATGAGCCAGACGACCGACACGGGACTCCTGCTCGAAGCCACCGACATCGCCAAGACGTACGGCGCCGTGGTCGCGCTGAAGTCCGCCTCGCTGGCGGTCCGTCCCGGCGAGGTCCATGCCCTGATGGGCGCCAACGGTGCGGGCAAGAGCACCCTCGTCAAGATCCTGACCGGCGCCGTCCGGCCCGACCGCGGCAGGATCGCCGTGCGCGGACGCGAGCGCGTCGCGCACTCCCCCGGCGAGGCGCGCCGCGGCGGCCTCGTGTCGGTCTACCAGGAGCCGGCCCTCATCCCGGACCTGGACGTCCGGGCCAATCTGCGCCTGACCGACACCCCGCTCGAGCCGTTCCGCCACTGGATGGCCGAACTCGGCGTGGACGACCTCGACCTGTCGAGCCTGGCCCGGGAGGTCCCGCTGGCCACGCTCCGGATCATCGACCTCGCCCGCGGCCTGGCCATCGAGCCGGACGTCCTGATGCTCGACGAGATGACGGCCGCCCTGCCGGCCAACCTGACCGAGAGGGTCCTCGAGGTCGTCGGCCGCCTGCGCGGCGGTGATCGCTCCGTCCTGTTCATCTCCCACCGCATGATCGAGATCGCCGCGGTGTGCGACCGCGCCACGGTCCTGCGCGAGGGCGAGACCGTCGGCGTGGTCGACGTGGTCGAGGGATCCGAGGAGCGCATCGTCGCGCTGATGCTGGGCGACGTGGCGAGCGAGATGACGACCGGCGAGGGCGGCACCCGGGCCGGCGCTCGCGCGGAGCAGCCGCGCCTCAGCGCGAGCGACCTGAGCGCCGGGACCAAGCTGCACGACGTGTCGTTCGAGCTCCACCCGGGCGAGGTCCTCGGGGTGGTCGCGCTCGAGGGCCAGGGCCAGGACGAGCTGTTCGGCATCCTGGCCGGCTCGATGCGCCCGACCCGCGGCGAGCTCCGCGTGGACGGCCGCCCGGTGGCGTTCCACCATCCCGCCGATGCGATCCGGGCCGGCATCGTGTACGTGCCCGCGGACCGGGCCGAGGCCCTGCTCATGCAGCGCTCCGTGCGCGAGAACATCGCGCTGCCGTTCGTGACCACGCTGCGGCGCTGGGGCCTGATCGACGAGGGCCGCGAGCGGTCGATGGTCGACCGGGCCATCGAGACCCTCCAGATCGACACCCGCGCCCAGGGCGAGGTGCGCCGGCTGTCGGGCGGCAACCAGCAGAAGGTCACCATCGCCCGGTGGGTCGCGGGCGGGGTCCGGACGATGCTGTGCTTCGACCCGACGCGCGGCATCGACATCCGGACCAAGCACCAGATCTACCGGCTGCTGCGCGATCTGGCGGCCGAGGGTGCCGCGGTGATCCTGTACACCTCGGAGCTCAAGGAGATCCAGCTCGCCTGCGACCGGGCCATCGTCATCTTCGGTGGGCGGGTCGTGGCCCAGCTCGACGCGGGCGACGCCGACGAGGCGTCCCTCCTGCGCGCCGCCTACAACCTGCACGGCGACGAGGCCATGCCGGAAGCGCTGACGGGCCACGCCCCGCGCGCGACCGTGCCGGCCGGCGCCGGCCAGCCCGGAGCCGGTCGATGAGCGCTGCCGCCACGACGCCCGACGCCGTCACCACCCGCCCCGCCGATGCGCTGCTGGCCATGGCCCGGCGCAACGCGTGGGTGCTCGGGCTGCTCGGCTTCCTCGTCCTGCTCCTGGCCTTCACCCGGATCATCCAGCCCAACTACGGGGTGTCGGGCGTGCAGGGCCTGGGCATCTCCGTGCTGCCGCTGGCGCTCGCCGCGGTGGCCCAGGCGATCGTCGTCATCTCCGGCGGCATCGACCTGTCGATCGGCTCGATGATGGCCCTCACCAGCGTCGTGTCGGCCACCCTGATGAAGGGCCAGACCGAGGAGTTCGGCGTCGTCGTCGTGCTCGGCGTCCTGCTCCTGGGCATCGTCCTTGGGCTGGTCAACGGCGCCCTCGTGGTCATCACCAGGGTGCCGGACATCGTGGTCACCCTGGCCATGTCGTTCGTGTGGGCCGGGGTCGCGCTGCTCGTGCTCAAGACGCCGGGCGGCGGCTCGGCCGTGTGGCTGCGCGACCTCGTCAGCGGCTCGTTCCTGAACGAGTGGATCCCCAGGGCGGCGGTCGTCCTGGTCGTCATCGTGGCGGCCATCTGGATCCCGCTCCGACGCTCGCGCCTGGGCCTGTCGATCTACGCCATCGGCAGCCTGCGCCTGGCCGCCTACCGCAGCGGCGTGGCCGTGGACCGGACGCGCCTGGTGGCGTACGGCCTGACCGGCCTGTTCGCCGCACTGGGCGGGCTGGCCCTGACCGCCAGCACGGGCATCGCCTCCCCCGTCCCGGGTCCGTACACCCTGCAGAGCGTCGCGGCGGTGGTGCTCGGCGGGGTCAGCCTGGCCGGCGGGCGCGGCGGCGTGTTCGGCCCGATCCTCGCGGTCGTCATCCTCCAGCTCATCCGGACGGACATGACCTTCCTCAATGTCAACACCAACCTGGCCGTCGTCGCCCAGGGCGTCATCCTGATCGGGGTGGTCATGATCGGCAGCCTCATCCAGATCCGGCGGGCCAGCCGATGAGCGGCATGGCCGAGACCCGCGATCCGCGCAGCCCGTGGCTGTCGGCGGCCGGCTGGCGGCGGCAGTTCCGCGACCGCCCGCTCATCCCGCTCATCGCCCTGCTGGCGCTGCTGATCGGGCTGATCTTCCTGGTCCGGCCGGACACCATCAACCCGGGCTGGGTCGGCTTCACCCTGCGCGCCGCCATCCCGCTGGCCATCCTCGCCGCGTGCCAGACGATGACCTTCCTGACCGGCGGCATCGACCTGTCGGTCGGGGCCGTGGCGTCGATGGCGGGGTTCGTCGTGGCCACGCTCGTCGGGAGCCAGGGCCTGGTCGTCGCGCTCACTGTCGCCCTGCTCATCTCCGCCCTGGCCGGCCTGCTGACCGGCATCGGGGTGGGGGTCTTCCGGGTCCATCCGCTGATCATGACCCTGGGCATGGGCCTCGTCGTGCTCGGCCTGGCCAACGTGTGGCAGATCGTGATGGTCCAGACCGGCGTGGGCGTGCCCGAGGCGCTGCGCTGGCTCGGCTCCGGCACGACCCTGACCGTCCTGCCCAACAGCCTGCTCCTGTTCATCCCGATCGCGGTGTTCGTGCTGGTGCTGTTGCGCCGGACCGGGTTCGGCCGGCTGCTGTACGCGATCGGCGACAACCCGGTGGCCTCGCGGCTGTCGGGCGCCCGCTCGTGGCAGGTCCTCATCGTGCTGTACATGCTGTCGGCGGTGCTCGCCGCCCTGGCCGGCTTCCTGTTCGCCGGGTCCACCAACGTGGCGAGCGTGTCGCTGGTCGACTCGGCCGTGCTGCCCTCGGTGGCGGCCGCGGTCATCGGCGGGACCTCGATCATGGGCGGTCGCGGCGGCTACGCGGGCACCATCGTGGGCGCGCTCATCCTGACCGTGCTGACCTCGCTGCTGACCATCCTCGGGCTGCCGGAGGCCGTCCGCCAGGTCCTCTTCGGCTCGATCATCGTGGCGGTGGCGGCGGCCTACACCCGGGTCACCGCGGAGTCCTGACCAGCATGCGGGACCCGTCGTCCCCGAGCCTCCACCTCGGCATCGACCTCGGTGGCACCAACCTCAAGTGGGCGGTCGTGGAGCGCGCGGGCGAGGACTGGCGACTGATCGACCAGGGCTCGCGCCCGACCCCCGCCGACGAGGGGCCGGCCGCGGTCGTGGCCGCGCTGGTGGACGCGGCGCAGAGCGCGATCGGGCGCCAGCCCACCGTCGCGACCATCGGGGTCGGCGTGCCCGGGCTGTACGACCCGGCCGCCGGCACCATCCGCTTCCTGCCCAACTTCCCCGACGATTGGTCGGGCGTGCCGGTCGCGGCCCCCATCGCCACGGCCACCGGTCGGCCCGTCGCGCTCATCAACGATGCCCGGGCGTTCGGCCTGGCCGAGCTCCGCCTCGGCGCCGGACGCGGTGCACGCTCGATGGTCGGCGTGACGCTCGGGACCGGCGTGGGCGGCGTGATCGCGGTCCACGGGCGCGTCCACCAGGGCCACGACGGGACGGCCGGCGAGCTCGGCCACCAGACGATCGAGCGCGACGGCCGGCCGTGCACCTGCGGGAACCGCGGCTGCCTGGAGGCGTATACCAACGCCGAGGCGATCGCCCGCGCGTGCGGCACGTCGTCGCCCGAGGCAGCCGTCAGCGCGGCACGCGCCGGGGACGAGCGGGCCCTGACGGGCCTCGCCGAGATCGGCTCGCTGCTCGGCATCGGCATCGCCAACATGGTGACCGTGATCACGCCCGACCGGGTCGTCATCGGCGGCGGGACCGCGGCCGCGGGCGACCTGCTGCTGGTGCCGATCCGGGCCGAGGTGGTTCGTCGTGTGCGCACCACGGCGTCCGACCAGGTGGCGATCGTCACCGCCGAGCTCGGCATCTGGGCCGGCTCGATGGGCGCGGCGGTCCACGGTGCGGAGCATGCCGCCGATGCGGCGGATCCGGCCTCGACGGTCCGCCCGACGTGACCGAACCCGACTACCAGCCGCACTACCGGCGCATCGAGCGAGCGCTGCGCGAACGGATCGCCGGGCTCGGGCCCGGCCGACGCCTGCCGTCCGACGCCGAGCTGTGCACCGAGTTCGGGGTCAGCCGGATGACCGCCCGCAACGCGATGCAGCGCCTGGCCGAGGAGGGGCTGGTGACGCGCGTGCCCGGCCGCGGCAGCTTCGTGGCGGTCCCGCCGGCACACCGGCGGGCCGATCGCCTGATGACCTTCACCCAGGAGATGCTGCGGCGCGGCCTCGCCCCGAGCTCCCGCATCCTCGAGCGCGACGTTCGCCCGGCGACGGCGCCACAGGCCGTCGCGCTGGGCCTCGCGCCGGGCGAGCCCGTCGTCCACCTTCGCCGCCTGCGCTGCGCGGACGGACAGCCCATCGCGATCGAGACGGCGACGTTGCTGGAGGCGACGGCACCGTCCGTGCTGACCGCGGACCTCGAGGGCGGATCACTGCACGAGGCGCTCGCCCGGGGCGGCCACGCGCTGCGCCGCGGGACGGGCACCATCGTGGCCGAGGCCGCCACGGCCGAGGATGCCGAGCTCCTGGGGATCCCCGAGGGCGCGCCGCTGCTCGTCGAGCGACGCGTCATCGCCGACGCCCACGGCCGCCGCATCGAGGCCACCGAATCCCGCTATCCGGGGACGCGCTACGCGCTCGATGTCGGGTTCGACGTCGAGCGGCCCGGGCCGTGACCGAGGTGCTCGGCGGCCGCCTCGTCCTGGAGGACGCGGTCGTGGCCGGGCGGGTGACCGTCGAAGACGGACTGATCGCCGCCGTCGAGGTCGACCCTGACGCGCCGTCCCTCGCCGGCGGACCGTACCTGGCCCCGGGCTTCGTCGACGTGCATGTCCACGGCTTCGGCGGCCACGACGCGATGGGCGGCCTCGACGCGCTGGACGGCATGGCCCGCGCCCTGCTCCGGCACGGCGTGACCTCGTTCCTGCCGACGGCCGTCACCGCGCCCCTGGCGGCACTCATCGGCTTCACGGCACGGGTCCGCGACTGGCTGCCGGGCGCTCCCGCCGACGGGGCCGAGCCGCTGGGCGCGAACCTGGAGGGTCCGTTCCTCGCCGAGGCTCGCCGCGGCGCGCACGATCCCGCCCACCTGCTGGACCCGGCGGACGTCGACGCGGCCGACCTCGCGCGACTGGCGGACGGCCTCCGGCTCATCACCATCGCCCCGGAGTTGCCCGGTGCCCTCGACCGCATCGGCTGGTTCGCGGCGCACGGGGTGGCGGTGTCGCTCGGTCACTCGGCGGCCACGCCGGCGGAGGCGCGGGCCGGGTACGCGGCCGGCGCGACCGGCACGACCCACCTGTTCAACGCGATGACGGGCCTCGACCACCGATCGCCCGGACTGGCCGCTGCGGCCCTGCTCGACGACGACGCGTGGGTCGAGCTCATCGCCGACGGCTTTCACGTGGATCCGGCCCTGTGGCCGCTCATCGCCCGGCTCAAGCCGGTCGATCGGCTCGTCCTGGTCAGCGACGCCGTCGCCCTGGCCGGGACCGGGGACGGGCTCGGAACGCTCGGCGGCCTGGCCGTCGAGGTCCGGGGCGGCCGGGTCACGCTGGCCGGCTCGGACACGCTGGCGGGCTCGGTGCTCGCGCTCGACGAGGCGGTGCGCCGTCTGGTCACGGCCGGGATCGGCCTGCCCGCGGCCGTGGCGGCCGCCGGCCGCGCTCCACTGGCCCTCATCGGCGTGACCGATCGCGGCCGGCTCGCCGCCGGCCAGCGGGCGGACATCGTGGAGCTCGACGACGACCTCCGCGTCCGGCGCGTCATGCGCGCCGGAGCCTGGCAGGGTGAGGCGGCGCGCGGCCCGGCGTATCCTCGGGGACGGGAGGGGCGTGCGATGCCGAACGAACCTAAGCCCACCGTCGTCGTGGAGCGGTTCTACGCCGCGATCGACGCCGACGATGTCGGGGCCATGTCGGCGCTGTGCGCCGACGATGTGGTGGTCCGCTACCCGGCCGACGGGCGACTCCCGTACGGCGGGACGTGGCGTGGACGCGAGGGCCTGCTCGCCTTCCTCGAGGCCCACGAGGCCGCCGAGGAGATCCTCGAGTTCAGCGTATCGTCGATGCTGGCCGAGGGCGACGTGGTCATCGCATCGGGCGTCTTCCGCGGGCGCGCCCGCGACACCGGTCGGACGTGGGCCACCGACTTCGTCCACGTCCTGACGGTGGCCGGCGGCAGGATCCGACGCTGGACGTCGTACTTCGACACGGCGGCCGCGCTCGACGCGCACTGACGCGCGGGCGGGGCGGCATCGGGACCCGGACCGCGGGCGGGGCGGCTCGGCGGTCGGCGGGGCCGGCGGGCCTGCGGGTCCGGCGGGTCCGGCGGGTCCGGAAGCGACGGCGGCCGGCGCGTCGGCGGCCGGGCGGCCGGCGGGTCGGTTCGGCGGTCGGCGGGTCGGTTCGCAGCGGCGATTCCGCTCCCAGCGGACGAATCGGGGGTACGAGGCCGCTAGCGGCCCTCGGGTTCGACGGCTCGTCCTCGAGCGGGCGCCGTCCACGCTGGGCGGCGGCGCCTGGGCGGTGCCCCGAGCCGTGGCGTGCACCGGTGAGCCCGCCGAACCTCCCAGACTTCCGGTGGCAGCGGAATCGGAGCGGACAAGGCCGAACCGACCGAGAGGGCGAAGCAGCGTCTCTGGCACTACCGTAGGATCGAGGTCACCGATCCTGATGGCGACCCGATCGGGCAGCTCCGATGACCGTCGTTGTGCCTGCCCGCCGACAGGACGCGGTCATCTGGCTCCCGCGACTTGCGGGCGACGACCGGACTGGACGGCGGGGAGCATGCGCCTGCTCCGGGGCCACGTGCCGTCGGCGCTGTGGTCGACTCCAGGACCCGACGGGGGGAGGCGCGGTCAGGCATCGGCGTGATGCGCGCCCGATCCGTCAGCGCCCGGGCATCGCGGCGAACGTACGCTCGATGTCGTCGATGAGGCGCACCGTCGCGTCGGTCACGACCTGGAGGTAGCGCTCGCCGTATTCGGGGGTGGACTCGCGGGCGTCGCCCCACGTGCCGGACTCGGATGCGCGGTACACGGAGCCCGGCGACGAGAAGAAGAAGGCGGTGTGGACGGGCGCCTGGTTCGTGACCTCGGGGAAGGGCGGCAGCTCCACGTTGGCGGCGTCCAGGTCCACCAGCGCGGGGTCGATGGCCATGACCGCCGACGTCTCGCCGCGGTTCGCGTGCAGCCCCGTGGTGGGGCCGAAGAACTCGCCGGCCTCCTCGGCGGTCATGCCGTCCCAGTAGTTGACCGGGAAGGCGCGCGCGTCGGCGGGCATCCGCTCGGTGGCGCTGGCGCAGGCGTACGCGATGGCGTAGGTGTTGTCGTAGTGGCCGTTCAGGAAGACGATCCGCCGGAATCCGATCGACGCGTACGACGCGCACAGGTCCTCGACCAGGGCCATGAACGTCGGGATCCGGATGTGCACGACGCCGGTGAACCCGACGTGCGGGTACGACAGGGAGTAGTTGATCGTCGGCCCGACGAGCGCGCCCGTCCGTTCCGCGACGCGGCGCGCGACCTCGGTCGGGATGATCGCGTCGGTCAGGAGCGGGCCGTGCGGGCCGTGCTGCTCGGTCGAGCCGGTCGGGATGATGATCGTCTGCGTGCGCTGGAGCGCGGCCTGGACCTCGCGATCGGTCAGGTGCCCGAAGAACACGGTCGGTGGCTTCGCGGTCATGGGGTCGTCTCCTTGCTCGCCCTCAGGCGATGGTCGTGGTCAGCCGTCCGATGCCCTCGATCGAGACGGTCACGATATCGCCGGCGCGCAGCCGGCGTCCGGGGCCGGGCGGCGTGGCGAGGCGGACCGGCGTGCCGGTGGCGATGAGGTCGCCGGGGCGCAGCTCCAGGTGCCGGCCGAGGTAGGCGATGACCTCGGCGATGCCGAACCGCATCTGGGTCGTCCTGCCCTCCTGGATCGGCTCGCCGTCGATGGTGCAGCGCAGCCCGACGTTCGCGGGATCGAACGCGTCCGCGCTGACGATCCACGGCCCGACCGGACAGAAGCCCGGCATCGACTTGCCGAGCAGCCACTGGTCGCCGTCGAGACGCTCGTCGCGGGCCGAGATGTCGTTGATGCAGGTGTAGCCGAACACGGCCGCATCCGCGCCGATCACGACGCCCAGCTCGACCTCCGCATCGACGTCGTCGGTGACACCACGGTCCCACGTCAGCGTGGCACCGTGTCCGGCCACCGACCCGGCCGCCTTGCCGTAGATCAGCGGGAGCTCGGGTCGCGGTGCCGCACCCGGGCCGTCGTAGTTGAGGCCGACCGTGTAGATCGCACCGGGATCGGGCACCGCCGGGCCGAGCGTCACGTTCGCCAGCGGCGTGCCGGCGTCGGGCGGCTGCTCGGCGAGCCAGGCCGCGAGACGATCCATCGCGGTCGGACCGCCGGCCGCGATCGCCCGGATGCCGGGCAGCCCGGTCGCCCGGGTATCGATGGGGACGACCCGGTCGTCGGGACGGACCACGGCGGGCCTCAGCCGGCCATCGACGAGGATCGTCGCGAGACGCACGGTCGTCAGGCCCGGACCGACGGGTCGGCCAGGAGCGGGGCCACGGCCCGACGCATGACGTCGGCCGTGCCGCTCACCCCGGTCCATCGCTCGAAGGCGATGGCGGCCTGGGCGATGAGCATCTCGGCGCCGTTGGCGGCGCGCAGGCCCCGTGCCCGGGCCGCCGCCACGAGCGGGGTCTCGGCCGGGACGTAGACGAGGTCGAACACGGTCGCGTCCGGCCGCAGCGACCCAACCGGGATGGTCGCCCCGGGATCGATCATGCCCACGGTGGTCGCGTTGACCGCGAGATCGGCCGCGGCCAGGGCCTCGGCAAGGGACGGATCGTCGGCCATCAGCGCGGTGAGGCTCCCCTGCCCCGCCGTGGCGAATCGCTCCACGAGTGCTGCGGCGCGATCCACGGACCGGTTGGCGACGACGACCGAGCGCGCGCCGGCATCCAGGCACGCGTACACGACGGCGTGGGCGGCACCACCCGCGCCCATGACCACGACATCTGCGCCGCCCAGCGAACGACCCATGGCCAGTTCCACGCCCGCCCGGAAACCGGGCGCATCCGTGTTGCAGCCGATGAGCCGCCCGTCGTCCGTGCGGACGACGTTGTTCACGGCGCCGATCGCCCGCGCGTCGGGCTCGACCTCGTCGACGAGCCCCGCCACGACCTGCTTGTACGGCGCCGTCACCCCGAGCCCGAGCCACTCGTCGCTGGCGCGGGCCTCCGCGACCGCGGCCGGGACGTCGCCGGCGTCGAGCTCCAGCAGCACGTAGCGGGCATCGATGCCGGCCGCGTCGAACGCGGCGTCGTGCATCACCTGCGAGTGGCGCCGCGTGAGCGGCTTCCCGAGCAGGCCGACCCGCCTGGTCATCCCTCGGTCCGGCGCCGCCAGGGCGTCGGCGGTCGGCGCACCGGGCCGGCCGAGGCCGGGAAGTGCACGTTCGGGATGATGTGGTCGACCCACAGCTGGAGCTGCGCGGGGTCGGGCGTCATCGTGTGCAGGAAGAAGTACTCGACGCCGGCGTCGACGCGGGCCTGGAGCGAGGCGACGATCTCGTCGGGTGTCCCGAACAGGTACACGGACTCGAGGTACTCCGGGCCGCGCTCGGCGCTCATGACCTTGAGGAACGCCTCGTGCTGCTGGCGACGCGCCTCGGCCGGGTCGTCGGTCAGCACCAGGTGCAGGAAGTTCTCGTGGGCGACGAGCGTGTCGGACGGATCCTTCCCGGCCGCTCGCATCGCCACCTGGAGCTCGTCCCAGTCGCGGGCGATGTCCGGCGGCGGGCAGGTCGGGCGCGGGATCCAGCCGTCCGCCTTGACCGTTCGGGCCTTGACCGACTCGACGAACATGGGCACGTCCGGCGACTTGGGCGAGGCCAGCTGGGAACCGCCACCGATCCACAGCAACGGGCGCTGCGCGGAGCGCGGCTCGATGAACACGTCGTCCACCGAGTAGAACTGGCCGTGATAGGTGACGGTCTCGCCCTCGAGCAGGGGCATCATGATGTCGAGCATCTCGTCGGTGCGCTTGCCACGCTCCGACTTCCTGACCCCGACCGCCTCGTACTCTGCCTCGTTCCAGCCCACGCCGGCGCCCAGGATGACCCGGTTGTCGCTGAGGAACTGGAGCGTGGCCAGCTCCTTGGCCAGGATCACCGGGTTGCGCAGGGGCATGATCAGGATCGACGTGCCGAGGCGGACCCGCTCGGTCGCGCCGGCGGCGACCGCCAGGGTGATGAGCGGCTCGAGCCAGTTGACCGAGTAGAAGCGCTTGCCGACCAGCAGGTGGTCGGTGATGAACAGCGAGTCGAACCCGAGGTCCTCCACCGTGCGGGCGAACTGCTTGATGCCGCGCGCCCGCTCCGGACCGTCGCCCTCCCAGATGTAGGAGGGCAGAAACACCCCGAACCGTTCGACCTCAGCCATGGACGCCCTCCTGGTGGTGCAGCCTCATCGGCCGCGGTACTCCGGTGCACGCTTCTCGAAGAACGACGCGGCGCCCTCGAGCATGTCGTCGGTGGCGAAGACCCGGTCCGACGCGTCGAGCTCGGCCCGCAGGCCGCTGTCGATGTCGGTGTCGGTGGCGATATCGATGAGGCGCTTGGCCTCGCGCACGGCGACGGGGCCGCGCTGGGCGATCTCCTCGGCGATGGCCGTCGCCCGCGCGACGGCCTCCCCGGCCGGCACCACCTCGTGGACGAGGCCGATGCGCTCGGCCTCGTCCGCGCTCAGGACCTTGCCGGTCAGGATGAGCTCCCTGGCCCGTGCCGCGCCGACGACCCGCGGCAGGCGCTGCGTCCCGCCGGCCCCCGGGACGACCGCCAGGCGGACCTCCGGCAGGCCGAGCCTGGCCCGGTCCGAGGCGATGCGCAGGTCACAGCACAGCGCGAGCTCCAGGCCGCCGCCCAGGGCGTTGCCCTCGATCGCGGCGATGGTCGGCATGGGCAGCCGGGCCAGGCGCGTGGCCACGCCCGACTCGAGCTCATGGCGCGCCCGCCCGGCCGCGCCCCGCTGCGCCTCGAACTCGCCGACGTGCGATCCGGCGGAGAAGGCCCGCTCCCCGCTGCCGGTCACCACGACCGCCCGGACATCGCCGGGCGCCGCCGCCTCCAGGGCGGCCAGCGCCGCGGCGAACTCGTGGAGGAGCGCCTCCGTGACGAGGTTCAAGGGCGGGTTGACGATGGTCAGCCGCGCGACCCGGCCCGGCTGCAGGTCGATGCGCGGCGCGTCGACGTCGCTCACGAGCCGGCCCCGATGTCGGCCGCCAGGCCCATCGGCCCGGTCGCGTAGATGCGGGCGTCCATCGTGCGCAGGTCGTCGGCCACGCGGGGCCGGAAGCCCATCTGGCCGAGGACGTCCCGCTCCAGGTCGATGCCGGGCGCGATCTCGGTCACGACCAGCCCGTCGTCGGCCAGCTCCAGCACCGCCCGCTCGGTGATGTAGCGGACCCGCTGGCCGCGCTCGCGAGCGAGGGTCCCGTTGAACGAGATCTCCCTGACCCGCGGCACGAACTTCCGAAGGGAGCCCTCCGACGCGATGCGCACGCCGCCGTCGATGGCGATCTCGAGGCCGCGCGCGGTCATCGTCCCGACGAAGTTGATGCTGCCCGTCCTCGCGCTGATGTTCGGGAAGCCGCCGGGGCCGCGCACCCGCCCCTCGAAGGCGTGCACGTTGACGTTGCCCTCGGCGTCCACCTCGGCGAACGACAGGCTGGCCACGTCAAGGCCGCCGCCGTCGTAGAAATCGAACATGGAGGGCTGGTCGATCATCGCCTGGTAGTTGAACCCGGCGCCGCCCTCGTTCCCGGCCACCGGGGCGCCGCCGAAGATGCCCTGCTCCACGGTCAGTACCAGCTGGTCCGTGATGCCCTCCTCCCAGGCGACCCGGCCGATGAGCTGGCTGATACCGAAGCCGAGGTTGCAGATGGCGCCGCGCGGGAACGCCAGGAGCGAGCGCCGGGCGATGATCTTGCGGATGTCGAGCGGGAGCGGCGGCTCGGCCGTGACCGGCCGGCGGACCTTGCCCGCGTAGTACGGCGAATCGCGGGTGATGTAGGTCTGCCACTGGTCGGGGTCCACGTAGACATGGTCGACGAGGGCACCGGGCACCTTCACGTCGCGCATCGGCAGGCTATGTCGGGTCGCCAGCTGGCGGACCTGGGCGATGACGATCCCGCCGCTGTTGCGGGCGGCCATGGCCATCGCCAGCATCTCGCCCTGGACCGCCTCGCCGTCCATGGTCAGGTTGCCGTCCTCGTCGGCGGTCGTGCCGCGGATGACCGCCACGTCGATCGGGAAGGCGTGGAACAGCAGCCACTCCTCGCCGCGCAGGGTCACGACCTCGACGAGGTCCTCGGTCGTGCGCGCGTTCTGCTTGCCCCCGGTCTGGCGCGGGTCCACGTACGTGCCCAGGCCGACCTTCGTCGCCACGCCCGGCCGACCGGCGGCGATCTCGCGCATGAGCTGCGACAGCACGCCCTGCGGGAACGAGTACGACTCGAGCTCGTTCGCCTCGACCAGCGCCCCGAGGCGCGGCTCGTTGCCGATGTTGCTGCCGATGGTCCGGCGCATCAGCCCCGGCAGGCCGAGCTGGCTGAATCCCCGGTCGGCGAAATCGCCGATGCCGACCACCCGGACCGTGGTCAGGTCACGAGGCCGCTGCGTCTCCGTATAGACCGCGGCGAGCTCGTCGATGAAGCGCTGGGGCAGGGCGTGGCCGGCGCCGGAGCCGCCGATGACCACGGTGCTGCCGTCGCGGACCAGGCCGACCGCGGCGCGGACGTCGATGACGGTGGTCACGGCATATAGCCCCCGCTGTTGGGATTGAGGGTCTGGCCCAGGAACAGGCTGGCCTCGTCGGACAGCAGGAAGAGCACGGCCGCGGCCACCTCGTCGGCCCGCCCGAACCGCCCGAGCGGCATGGCGGCCATCCGTCGGCGGCCCTCCTCGCTGTCCACGAGGTCGGTCGTCATCTCGGTGATGGTCACGCCCGGGGCGACGGCGTTGACGCGGATCCCGCGTGGCCCGAACTCGGTGGCCAGCGCCCGGGTCAGCCCGATCAGCCCGGCCTTGGCGGCGCTGTAGGCGGCGGTCTGGTGGACGCCCATCTGGCCGAGCCGCGAGGCGATGTTGACGATCGCCCCGTCGCCGCGCTCGACCATCGAGGGCAGGGCGGCACGACAGGTGTGGTAGGCGGCACTCAGGTCCGTGGCGATGATCTCGTCCCAGGTCGACGGCTCGATCTCGAGGAACGGGCCGACCTGGGTCCGGCCGGCGTTGTTGACCAGGCCGTCGATGCGCCCGAAGCGCGCCAGGACGCGCTCGACCAGGCCGACCGCCTGGGCCCCGTCGGTGAGGTCGGCGGCGAACGCCTCGGCCTCGGCCCCGGCCTCGCGGGCCCGGCGCACGGTGGCCGCGGCGCCGTCGGCGTGATGCCGGTAGTGGACGGCGACCGTGGCCCCCTCGGCCGCGGCCCCGGCCGCGATCTCGGCGCCGATCCCGCGGCTGCTGCCGGTCACGAGGACGACCCGCCCGGCGAGCCGCTCGCCCGTCACGAGGCGCGCCCGGCAGCCCGGACCAGGCCGGGTCGCGGGCCGTCGTGTGCCAAGCCCATGGATCCTCCGAACATCGCGCAGTCGAGACGGGGTCGCTCGAGCGTAGGCCAATTCTGGCACAATGGAAAGCGCTTGCCTTGCCGCATCGCTCGTCAACGTGCGGCCTGGCGGATGCCGATTCCAGGAGGTCCCGTGACGACTCGCGAAGGGTTCGACGTGGCGATCGTCGGCGGCGGTCCGGCCGGCGCCGTCCTGGCGAGCCGCCTCAGCGACGACCCCGGCCGGCGCGTGCTCCTGATCGAGGCCGGTCCGGACTACGGCAGCGATCGGGCCGACTGGCCGGCCGAGCTCCTGTTCTCGCAGGAGCAGGCGCTGCGCTCCCACTCCTGGGATCTCCGGGATGCTGGCAGCGGCATCGAGCTGCCGCGGGCCCGGGTGATCGGCGGCTCGTCCGCGGTCAACGCCTGCTACTGGGTCCGCGGCTCGGCCCTCGATTTCGACGAATGGCGCGACCTGGGCAACCCCGGCTGGGGCTTCGACGACCTCCTTCCCTACTTCCGGCGGGCCGAGACGGACCCGCTCGGGGGACCGCTCCACGGCACGGACGGTCCGGTGACCGTCTGGCGCGTCCAGGACTGGTCGGCCGGCGACCTGGCGGTCATGGAGGCTGCCGTGGCCCTTGGCCTCGAGCGCGTCGACGACATCAACGGCGCCCGGGAGCAGGTGCCCTCCGTCGGGCCCGTGCCGAAGAACATGGTCGACGACGACCGGCTCAACGCCGCCCTCAGCTATCTCCGGCCGGTGCGTCACCGCCCGAACCTGCGGATCATGGCCGAGACCGTGGTGGATCGCGTCCGCTTCGATGGTCGGCGCGCCGCCGGCGTCGTGACCACCGGCGGGGACCGGATCGACGCCGACCTCGTCGTCCTCGCGGCCGGCGCCTACTTCACGCCCGGCATCCTCAACCGGTCGGGCTATGGCGACGCGTCCGAGCTGGAGCCCCTCGGGATCCCGGTCGCCCAGCACCTGCCGGGGGTGGGCAAGCACCTCCTCGACCATCCGTTCGCGATCGGCGTCATCGAGGGGCGCATCCGACCGGACGCCGTGTTCGGCCAGAAGCTGCAGGGACAGGCCATGGTCCGCAGCCGGTCGGAGGGCTCGGTCGACATCGACTGCCACATCTACGACGCCCAGTACTTCGACGAGGAGATCGGCGACTGGGTCATCTCGATGGCCGTGTCCATGGTCAGCGCGCGGTCCACCGGGACCGTCTCGCTGACCTCGGCCGATCCGACCGCGATGCCACGCATCGAGCACCGGCACTTCTCCGATCCCGCGGACCTGGAGCGGCTGTGCGACGGCATCGAATTCGCCACCGAGCTGTTCCGGACCGCGCCGCTCGCCGACCTGTCGGAGACGCTGGACGCGCGGACCTGGGTGACCGGCGATCGCGACGCCCTGCGCGACCTGGTCCGCTCGAGGGCCGTGTCGACGAACCACTGCTCCGGGACGGCCCGGATGGGACCGGACACCGACCCGACGGCGGTCGTCGATCAGGCTGGCCGCGTGTATGGGGCGGATGGGCTGGTCGTCGCGGACAGCTCGGTCTTCCCGACGTGCCCACGAGGCAACATCCACTTCCCGGTGGTCGCCGTCGCCGAGAAGATCGCCGCAGGCCTCGCCTGACGTGCGCCGTCAGCGAGCCGGTCGACCGGACATCGGCGAGGCCAACTCGCTGCGCCACGTGGCCGACCTCGCCGGCGTATCCGTGGCCACCGCGTCACGGGTGATGTCAGGGTCGAGCCATCCGGTCAGCCACGCCACCCGGGCCAGGGTCCTGTCGGCCGCCGATCAGCTCGCGTTCGAGCCGAATCGCCTCGCCCGGGCCCTGGTCACGTCGCGCTCGCACACCGTCGGGGTCATCGTCCACGACATCGCCGATCCGTATTTCGGCGAGATCGTGAAGGGGCTCGAGGACGGCCTGGCGCCGCACGACTACCGGATGTTCGTGACCAGCTCCGAGCGCGACCCGGGGAAGGAGCTGGCGTACGTCCGGGCGCTGCGGGCCCACCGGGTCGATGCCATCGTCTTCGCGGCAAGCTCGCTCACCGACCCCGAGTACTCCAGGGAGCTGACGGCGCTGGCGATCCCGTTCACCAGCCGAGGCGGGGTGATGATCGCGCTGTCGGACCAGGTGCTGGACGTGCCGCGCGTTCGCTTCGACAACCGGACGGCCGTGCGCCAGATGGTCGACTACCTGGCCGACCGGGGGCATCGCGACATCGGCTACATCGGTGGTCCGCCCGATCTCGAGGTGTCGCGGGTCCGGCTGGCCGCGTTCCGCGCCGCGATCGCCGCGCTCGGTTTCCCGGAGCACATCGCCGAGGGCGGCTTCACGGTGACCGGCGGCGAGCGCGGGATGCGGACGCTCCTGGACCGGGCGCCCGTCACCGCGGTCGTCGCGGCCAGCGACCTGATGGGGATCGGCGCCACGCGGGCGATCCTGGCCGCGGGCCTGCAGGTCCCCGGCGACGTCTCGGTGGCCGGTTTCGGCGACATCCCGTGGGCCGCGTATGGTCCGGTCCCGCTCACGACCATGCGCGTCCCCACCTATGAGATCGGCCGAGCGGGGGCGCGGATGCTCCTGGCGGCGCTGGACGGCGAGCGGCCACCGGACGTCGTGCTCAGCGGTGCGATCGTCGAACGTGATTCCGTCGGGGCGGTGCCACCGCTGCGACGACCCCGTCCCGGCTCGACCGACTGACGTGGGACAGGAGGACGCATGTCGCGCACGGTGACGATCCCGATGGCCGACGGCTCGCTCGGCCGCCACACCCTCGGCGACCCGGTCCGCTTCGAGCGGCCGACGGGCCCGCTGCGCAGCCGCCGCCCGTTCGCGGCCGCGCACGTGGTCGCCGACCCGCTGGCCGACAACACGCCGGGCACGACGGCGACGATCGACTGGGAGGCGACCCTGGCCTTCCGCCGCCACCTGTGGTCGTGGGGCCTCCCCGTCGCCGAGGCGATGGACACCGCCCAGCGCGGGATGGGCCTCGACTGGGCCGCCACGAAGGGACTGATCACCCGCTCGATCGCCGAGGCGCGGGCGGTCGGGGGCGCCATCGCCTGCGGCGCCAACACCGAGCAGCTGCCACCGGGCGGGGCGGAGCGGCGGCGGATCATCGACGCGTACGGCGAGCAGATCGCGCTCATCGAGGGACTGGGCGGCCAGGCCGTCGTGATGGCCAGCCGCCACCTCGCCGCCGAGGCCGTCGGGCCCGACGCCTACCGGGAGGCCTACGCGGCCATCCTCGCCAACGTCTCCGGGAAGGCGATCGTGCACTGGCTGGGCGCGATGTTCGACCCCGCCCTCGCCGGGTACTGGGGATCCGACGATCTCGACGAGGCATCGGACACGTTCATCGCGGTCGTCACCGACAACGCCGCCAGGATCGACGGCGTCAAGCTCTCGCTGCTCGACATGGACCGCGAGATCGAGCTGCGGCGCCGGCTCCCCGAGGGCGTGCGGATGTACACCGGCGACGACTTCGACTACCCGACCACCATCCGCGGTGACGGGGAACGCCACAGCGACGCCTTCCTCGGCGCATTCGACCTGATCGCCCCCGCCGCCTCGGCCGCGGTCCAGGCCCTTGACGCCGGCGACCCCGAGGCGTTCGACGCCATCCTCGCCCCGACGGTCGAGCTAAGCCGCCACGTGTTCTCGCACCCGACGTACTACTACAAGACCGGGGTGGTGTTCATGGCCTACCTGTGCGGCCATCAGGACCACTTCCGGATGGTCAACGGCCTCGAGTCGGCGAGATCGGTCGCGCACCTCGCGCGGCAGTTCGTCCTGGCCGACAGCGCGGGCCTCTTCCCCGACCCGGATCTCGCGGCCCACCGGATGCGGCTCGTCCTCGAGCTGGCCGGTGTCGGACAGGATCGAAGGTGAGCACCATGTACCGCAACCACATCGGCGGCGAATGGGTCGCCGCGGCCGGCGGCGAGACGTTCGCCGACACGAATCCGGCACGGCCGGACGAGGTGATCGGCGAGTTCGCCCGGAGCGGCGCGGCCGACATCGATGCGGCCGTGACCGCGGCGCGCCGAGCCTTCCCGGCCTGGCGACGGACCCCGGCGCCCCTGCGCGGCGAGATCGTGGCGCGGGCCGCCCGCCTGCTCGTCGAGCGCAAGGCCGAGCTGGCCGCGGGGGTCACCCACGAGATGGGCAAGGTCCTCGTCGACTCCGGCTACGACGTCCAGGGCGCCATCACCTCCGGGGAGTACATGGCCGGCGAGGGGCGGCGCATGTTCGGTGATGTCGTGCCGTCGGGCCTCCCGAACCGGCTGGCGATGACGATGCGTGACCCGGTCGGCGTGGTCGGGATCGTGACGCCCTGGAACCTGCCCATGCTGATGCCGGCCTGGAAGCTCTTCCCCGCGCTGGTGTGCGGCAACACGGTGGTCGTCAAGCCGGCCGAGGACACGCCGCTCACGGCCGTCCGGCTGTTCGAGATCCTCGAGGAGGCGGGGGTCCCGCCGGGCGTGGCCAACCTCGTCACCGGGTTCGGGCCCGAGGCCGGGGAGCCGCTGATCAGCCACCCCGACGTGGACATGATCTCGTTCACGGGATCCCGCGCGGTCGGCAGCCACATCGCCGCCGTCGCCGGCCCCGTGCTCAAGCATGTGTCACTGGAGATGGGCGGCAAGAACGCCCTGGTCGTGCTTGACGACGCCGACATCGGCGAGGCGGTCACCGGAGCGCTGTGGGGCGGGTTCTCGACGAGCGGCCAGCGCTGTACGGCCAGCAGCCGCCTGGTCGTCGACCGCAAGGTCGCCGACGAGGTCGTCGAGCGCCTCGCCGCCGGCGCGCGGGAGCTGGTCGTCGGTGATGGCAGCGACCCCCGGACCGACGTGGGGCCGATCATCAACCAGAAGCAGCTGGATCGGGTGCACTCGTACACCCGGATCGGTCTCGACGAGGGCGCGACGCTGGTGACCGGCGGCGAGACGCTGGATCTCGGGACCGGTGGCTTCTTCTACGCCCCGACCATCTTCGACCACGCCACCCCGGACATGCGCATCGCCCAGGAGGAGATCTTCGGTCCGACCATCACGGTCATCCGGGTCGACGGGGACGAGGAGGCGATCGCGGTCGCCAACGGGACGCGCTACGGCCTGTCGGCCGCGGTCTACACCCGGGACACGGCGCGAGCGCTGCGTGCGGTCAGTGAGCTGGAGGCCGGGCTCGTGTACCTCAACGCGCCCACGATCGGCTCGGAGATCCATCTGCCGTTCGGCGGCGTCAAGGACACGGGCAACGGCCATCGCGAATCCGGCACCGCCGCGATCGAGCAGTTCACCGAGACCAAGACCGTGTTCCTCGACTACAGCGGGACCCTCCAGCGGGCCCACATCGACGAGCCCAGGGGCTAGCGGGAGATCCCCGTGACGGAATCACTCCAGCAGGCGCTCGATCGCACGGGCAGCGCCGTCGATCTGCTCCGGGATGCGCGCGTCGCGTCCGTGCCGTTCCACGGGCCGCCCGAGCACTCGAACTGGATGACCGAGCAGCGGGCGTGGCGGGAATCGGTCGCCCTGCTCGACCAGTCGCACCACATGAACGACCTGTTCGTGTCGGGACCCGACGCCCTGCGCCTGTTCCAGGACTTCGGGGTCAACCGCGTCGACGACGACGCGGTCGGCAAGGCCAAGCACCTCGTGACGGTCAGCCAGGACGGGCTGTTCATCGGCGACAACATCCTGTTCCATCTCGAGACGGACGCGTTCGACCTCGTGGGCCAACCCTTCTCCGTGGACTGGATCGAGTACCAGGCGACGCACGGCGGCTACGACGTCGAGGTGCGTCGCGACCCCCCGACCCCATATGCGGCGGACGGCCGCCGGAGCTGTACCGCTACGAGCTCCAGGGCCCGCACGCGCTGGACCTGATCGAGCGCCTGACCGGCGAGCCCGTGCCGCCGGTGCGGTTCTTCACGATGGTCCGGCTGACGATCGCCGGCAAGCCGGTGCGGGCCCTCCGGCATGGCATGGCGGGCCAACCGGGGCTGGAGTTGTTCGGCCCGTGGGCGGACGGCCAGGCGGTCCTGGACGCGATCCTCGAGGTCGGGGGCGAGTTCGGCCTCCAGCGCGTCGGGACCAGGGCGTACTCGACCGCGAACCTGGAGTCGGGCTGGATGCCGGCCCTCGTCCCGGCCATCTACGACGGCGACGAGATGACGGCCTTCCGCGAGTGGCTCCCGGCATCGGCCGCCGGCTCGCTGGGTGGCAGCTTCCTGTCGCCCGACATCCGCGACTACTACGTCAGCCCGTACGACCTGGGCTACGCCCGGGTCATCGCCTTCGATCACGACTTCCACGGGCGGGACGCGCTGCTGGCGCGCTCGACCGGGCCGCGGCGCGAGAAGGTGACGCTGATCTGGGACGCGGGCGATGTCCAGCGGACGGTCGGGGCGAGCCTGCGCGCCGAGGGCACCCCGGCCAAGTCCATCGAGCTGCCCAAGGCGCGCTACGCCACGCACCAGTACGACCAGGTCCGGGTCGGCGGCGACCTGGTCGGGATCTCGTCCGACTGCGGCTACATCGCCAACGAGCGCTGCTTCGTCTCGCTCGCGATCATCGACGGCGAGCGAGCCACGCCGGGCACGGAGGTCGTCATCGTGTGGGGCGAGGAGCCGAATTCGGCGAAGCCGGGGGTCGAGCCCCACGGGCAGGTGGAGATCCGGGCGACCGTGGCGCCAGCCCCGCTGCCGACGTTCGCACGGACGACCTACCGCTCGGCCTGACCTGAGGACCGCCGGTCCAGCCGCCGGGGACCGAGGGCGCAGAACACCTCGTTCGGGATGCTGCCGCGGAAGCGGGCGATCTCGGTCGCCGTGATCTCCTCGTCATCCTGTCGCCCGAGGAGGACGACCTCGTCGTCGATGGACACCCCGACGATGGCGGTGACGTCGACGCACACGGAATCCATCGACACGCGCCCGACGAGCGGCATGCGCCGACCGCGGACGAGGACCTCGCCTCCGGGCCACGACCGGCGGCTCCAGCCGTCGGCGTAGCCGATGGGCAGGGTGGCGACGCGTGAGGGGCGGTCGGCGGTCCATTCGCCCCCGTAGCCCACCGTGCCGCCGGCCGCGATGGTCTCGACCCGGACGGGGTGGGCCACGACGCGCATCGCCGGGCGCAGCTCCGCGGCGAGGGCGGCGAGGGACGGCGCGGGCTCGACATCGACCCCGAGCGCGCCGTAGAACGCCAGGCCGACGCGGACCATGTCGTACGCCGGGGCGGTCCCGGCGAAGAGCCCCTCCGTCGCCGCGACGTGGCGCACCGGCCGGGGGCGGCCAGTGCCGGCGATCGCGGCGAGGGCCGCCTCGTAGCGCGCCACCTGGGCCCCGGAGATGTCCGCATCGACGCCGTCGGCCAGGTGCGACCACACGCCCGCGAGCTCGACGGCCGGGGTCGCGTCGAGCGCGTCGAGGACCTCGAGCAGGCGGTCGGAGGCGACCCCGCCGCGGCCCATCCCGGTGTCCACCTCGACGTGCACCCGCAGCCGCCGGTCGCCGAGGGACGGCCGCGCCGCGGCCCATGCGGCGAGCGTCGGCCCGGCCACCTCGGCGCCACCCATCGACAGCTCAAGGTCCGCCGCGACGGCGTCGCCGACGCCGTCCGGGGCGATCGGATAGACCACCAGGGTCGGGGCATCGATGCCGGCGGCGCGCAGCTCCAGCCCCTCATCGAGCGTCGCGACCATCAGGGCATCGGCCCCACCGTCCAGCGCGGCCTGGGCCGCGGTCAGCATCCCGTGGCCGTAGCCATCGGCCTTGACGAGGATCGCGAGGCGTGCCGCCGCGGGCGTCGCGCGCCGGATGATCCGGGCGTTGTGGGCGAGGGCGGCGGCGTCGATCTCGATCCAGGCACGGCGATGCATCGCTGCAGCGTAGCGACCGGCACCGACCGTCGTTGACGCGACCCCGCCGCGCCGGTACGCTCGATAATCGATCAAATGAGCGAAGGAGCACGATGGGCGCACTCGACGACTTCAGCCTGGACGGCCTCGTGGCGGTGATCCCCGGTGGCGGCGGGGGCATCGGCTCGGCCCTGGCCGAGGCGTTCGCCGGCGCCGGTGCGCGGGTCGTGGTGGCCGGCCGGACGCAGCAGGCGCTCGACGACGTCGTGGCCCGCATCGAGGCGGCCGGCGGCGAGGCCCTGGCCGTGGTCGCCGATGCGACCGTCGAGGCGGACGCGGACCGCGTCGTGGACGAGACCGTGGCGCGCTTCGGCCGCGTGGACATCCTGGTCAACGCCGTCGGCGGCGGCGCCGGCAAGGTCCTGCACGAAGCGCAGGCCTACCCCCGCGAGGACTGGGACTGGATCATGGAGCTGAACGTCCGCAGCACGGTGGTGCCGACCCAGGCGGTCGTGCGCCGGATGCTCGCCCAGGGCGGCGGCGGGCGGATCCTCAACATCAGCTCGGTGCGGGCCAACCTCGGGATCCGCGCCGGCTATTCCGCCTACGTCGCCGCAAAGGGGGCCATCAGCTCGCTGACCCGCCAGTGGGCGACGGAATGGGCTCCCCACGGCATCCGGGTCAACGCTATCATGCCGACCTTCGTGGACACGCCGCAGGTCGCGATGCTGCTCGGCGACCCGGCCTTCAAGGCCGGCATCGTCAGCCGCATCCCGCTCGGGCGCGTGGGCGAGACGCGCGACATCGCCGGCCCGGCGATCTTCCTGTGCTCCGACGCCGCGTCGTTCGTGACCGGGCAGATCCTCGGCATCGACGGCGGCCTGACGGCCACCCAGTAGCCGGCGCCGAAGCCGGCACCGATCGGAGGTCCGACCGCATGGGCACAGCCTCGATGATGGAGCGCGTGACCGACCGGGTCTTCACCACGACCCGGCTGCGCGGCTGCAACCCGAGCTTCGTGCTCACCTCCGACGGCGTCGTGGTCATCGACACGCCGCAGCTCCCGACCCGGGCGGTCGCGATGCGCGCGGAGGCCGAGTCGCACGGCCCGATCCGCTATCTCATCAACACCGAGCACCATGTCGACCACATCTTCGGCAACTACTGGTTCAAGGGCGTGCCCGTGGTCAACCACCAGGGCCTGTACGACGACTTCATGGATCCGAGCGCGGCGCTCGACCCGTTCGCCTACGCGCTCGAGGCCATCCCGACCGACGACCCCGAGGCCGCTCCGCTCATCCCCGACCGGGAGACCTACTACGAGGACCCCAACAAGGGCACGATCGTGTTCACCGGCGACCTCACGCTGCGCGTCGGGGACCGCACCTTCCATTGCCTGTGGACCCCGGGCCACACGCCCGGACAGATCGCCGTGCACGTGCCGGAGGAGCGCCTGGTGTTCACCGGCGACACGATCTTCAGCGAGTGCCAGACCTGGCTGATGACCTCGGACGTGGACCAGTGGCTGGCGGCGCTCGAGCGCATCCGCCGGCTCGACGTGGACACCATCGTGCCGGGGCACGGGCCCGTGCAGCCGCTCGCCTACGTCCAGCGCCAGCGGGCCGTGCTGCTCGCCTGGAAGGCGGCCGTGGCCGACGCGGTGGCCAGCGGCTGGAGCCGCGAGGAGACCGTGTCGCGGGTACGCTTCGACGACGCGTTCGGGCCGGTGGATGTCGGGCAGGGCTACATGATGGATCACATCCAGAACGGGAACGCCGGCGCGCTGTGGGACCGACTGGTCGCGACGGACGACGCGCGGGGCCGCTGACCCGCGAGCCGGCGCGCCATCACCGAGGAGAACGAGCGATGAAGGATCCGACGCCGACCGGCAAGGCCACCTCCCGGCGCGCCGCGAAGCGCGACGCGTCGCCCGAGGGCTGGACCGACGACGAGCGCGCGGCGATGCGGGAGCGCGCGAAGGAGCTCAAGGCGAGCGCCAGGGGCGCCGACGGCGAGGCCGACCTGCTGGCCAGGATCGCCGAGATGCCGGACGCGGACCGCTCGATGGCCGAGCGCATCCACGCGATCGTCAAGAGCAGCGCCCCCGAGCTCGTGTCGCGGACGTGGTACGGCATGCCGGCCTACGCGAAGGACGGCAAGGTCGTGTGCTTCTTCCAGAGCGCGGCCAAGTTCAAGGCCCGCTACGCGACCCTCGGCTTCAACGACGCCGCCGCCCTCGACGACGGCAGCATGTGGCCGACGGCCTACGCCCTGACCGAGCTCACGACGGCCGACGAGGCCCGGGTCGCCGAGCTCGTGCGGCGGGCCGCCGGCTGACCGAGGCCGGCTGACCGCCGCCGGCTGACCGAGGCCCGCGACGGACGGGGCCGATGTCAGGCGCGGCCCGCCTCGACCTCCTCGGCCCGGGTGCGCCCTGCCAGCTGGATGATCTCCTCGTGGAGCTCGAACCAGATCCCGTGGTAGCTGTCCACCCGGGGTGAGGCCACGAACCGGCCGTCGCCCGCGGCCGCGGCGGTGACCGCCCGCTGGAGGCGGGTCGCGTAGGTCGCCAGGCGGGGCACCGCGGCGGCGACCGGGTCGAGCCATGCCAGCGCCTCGGCGTGGACGGCGGCGAGCCGGTCGAGCACGTCCCGGTCGTAGTCGGGGTCGCTGTGGTCGTTGAGGACCTGGGTCGCGGGATCGCGCAACTGCCAGGCGGTGACCACGTCCTTGACCCGCCGGTCGATGCCCACGAAGGCGTCGAGGGCGGCTCCGGCCGCCTCGAGCCCCCACGCCGAGCGCTCCTGCTCGTACAGGTCGGCGACCCGCGCCGTGCCCGCATCGGTCAGGCGATGCGCCCCGGCGACCGGCGCGATCAGCCCGTCGATGGCCAGCTGGTCGAGGACCGGCTGGATCGCCTCGACGGGGCCGGCGAGCGCGTCGGCGATCGCCGGCGTCGGAGCCACGCCCTTGAGCGCGATGGCCACGAGGGCATCGTCCGGGGTCGCGCGGCGCGCCGGGGCCGGGCGCGGGCCCGCGGCCGTCGGCTCGCCGGGCGAGGCGGCCCCGGCGTTCGGATCGGGTCCGGGGTCCGCCGCCGCGCCGATCGCGATGCCGGCCTCGGCCGCCCAGGCCAGCAGGGTGCGCGCCTCGGGGACGACCTCGGAGGTGGACGGGATGGCGCCCTCGAACACCTCGCCGGTCGAGCCGTCGATGGTCAGCGGGTCGCCAGCCAGGAGCTGGCGCTCGCCGACGAGCACGCGCCCGTCACCGACGACGACGCCCGCGGCGCCGACCACGGCCGGGATCCCCCAGCCGCGAGCCACGACCGCCGCATGGCTGGCCAGCCCGCCCCGCGAGGTCAAGACGCCCGCGGCGACGGCCATGCCGTGGACGTCGTCCGGCGACGTCTCCGCCCGGACCAGGATGGCCGGGGTACCGCGCTCGGCCGCGGCGACGGCCGCCGCCGGGTCGGTGGCAACGGGTCCGCTGGCCAGCCCGGGCGAGGCGGGTAGCCCGGTCGCGATCGGAAGGAGCAGGTGGCTGCGCGCGCTCGACGTCCGCGGCGGATCGGCCAGCAGCCCCGCGACGCGTTCGACCGCCGCCGCCCGCGACAGCGGGAAGTCCGGGTCCTCGGCCATGTCCACGGCGATCCGCAGCGCCGCCTGCGGGCTGCGCTTGCCGACGCGGACCTGGAGCATCCAGAGCGTCCCGTCCTCGATCGTGAACTCGATGTCGCACAGGTCGGCGTAGTGGCGCTCCAGGCGGCGCGCGACCTCGCGCAGTGCCGCGCCGACGGCCGGCAGGCGCTCGTCGATCGCGGCGATCGGCTCGGTCCGGTGGGTGCCGGCGACGACGTCCTCGCCCTGCGCGTCGAACAGGATGTCGCCGTACAGCTCGGGGGCGCCCGTCGCCGGGTCGCGGGTGAACAGCACGCCCGTCGCCGAATCGGCGCCGCGGTTGCCGAAGACCATGGCCTGCACCGTGACGGCCGTGCCCAGGTCGTCGGGGATGCCCTCGCGCCGCCGGTAGGCGCGGGCCCGCTCGCTCTGCCACGAGCGGAACACGGCCTCGATGGCGAGTCGCAGCTGCTGCCACGGGTCGGCGGGCGCCTCGACCCCGACGATGGAGCGGAAGCTCGACTCGAAGCGCTCCCGGCAGGCCAGCGCGAACGCCTCGTCGCCGGCGGCGCGGGCCAGTCCCGTGGTCGTGGCCTCGTTGAGCCCGAGGTCCAGGACCGTGTCCATCATCCCGGGCATCGACACGGGGGCGCCCGATCGGACGCTGACGAGCAGCGGGTCCGCGGCGTCGCCGAAGCGCCGGCCGACGGCCGCCTCGATGCCGGCCATCCGGGTCCGGACCTCGTCCTCCAGCCCGGCGGGCCAGTCGCCGCCGTCCAGCACCGCCCGGCAGGCGGCGGTCGTGATGACGAACCCCGGCGGGACCGGCAGGCCGAGATCGCGGGCCATCACGCCGAGATTCGCGGCCTTGCCGCCGACCAGCGCGCGGGCCTCGTCGAGCGTGCCGTCCCACGGGTCGTCGAGGGCGCGGGTGAAGGTCACGGCTCGAGCTCCTGCATCGCCCGCCAGACCCGTTCCGGGGTCAGTGGCAGGGACCGGATCCGGACGCCGATCGCGTCGTGGACCGCGGCCGCGACGGCCGGGGCGACGCACAGCAGGGCGCCCTCGCTCATGCCCTTCGAGCCATACGGACCGGGCCCGTCGCCGTGCTCGACGATGGCGCTGTCGATGCGCTGCGGCAGGTCCAGGCTGGTCGGGATCTTGTAGTCGATGGCGCCCAGGTTGCGGATCCGGCCGGTGTCGTCGAGCACGACCTGCTCCATCAGGGTGTGCCCGAGGCCCATGATCGCGGCCCCCTCGTCCTGGCCGCGGACCTGCGAGGGATGGAGGGCCGTGCCCACGTCGGACACCGTCACGTGCCGGACGACCGTCACGTCGCCGGTCTCGCGATCGACCTCGACCTCGACCGCGGTGCAGTTGAACTCATAGAACGCGGCCGTGCCGCCGAGCGGGTGGGCCGGGTCGGCCTCCTTGCGGAACTCGCCCAGGCCGATGACCTCGCCGCCGAGCCGGCCGAGGCCGGCGATGAGCACCTCCCGGAGCGGCCGCCGTGCGCGGTCCGCCGGCGCGCCGGCGATCCGGACCTCCCCACGGTCCACGCTGACGCGCGCCTCGTCCACGGCCTCGAGCCGCGCGGCCATCGCCCGGACCTTGCCCTGGACGTCGCGGCAGGCGAGCAGGACGGCGTTGCCCATCAGGACCGTCGAACGGCTGGCCGACGTCTGCTGGTCGTACGGCACGACCGCGGTATCGCCCATGACCACGGTCACCCACTCGATCGGGACGCCCAGCTCCTGGGCCGCGATCTGGGCGAAGATCGTGCGCGCCCCCTGGCCCATGTCGGACGTGCCCGCGTACACGACGACGCTGCCGTCGGCGAGCATCCGGACGAGCGAGTACGACAGGCCGGTGGTCGGCCCCGACTTGAGTCCGACCGCGATGCCCCGGCCGCGACCGGGCGGCTGCGGGCTCGCCCAGTCGATCCGCTCGGCCGCCGTGCGGACCGTCACCGCCCAGTCGCCGTCGGCGGGCCGGTCGCCCGGGATGAACGCGTCGCCCGGTCGGGCCAGGTTGCGCAGGCGGAGCTCGAGTGGATCGACGCCGAGGCGCTCGGCGGCCTCGTCCATGTTCGACTCGACCGCCCAGATCTGCTGGGGATTGCCGAATCCGCGGAACGCGGTGGACGGGGTGGTGTGCGACAGCACGCTCCGCGCGACGATGCGCAGCGCCGGATTGGCGTACGGGCCGCCGGACGTGTAGCTCCCCTTGCCGACCGTCCGGTCGGCGATGTCCGCGTACGCCCCGATGAGGTAGTCGGCCTCGACGTCGCGGAAGGTGATGGCACCATCGACGGTGAACCCGGTCCGGACCCGGATCCGCGCGGCGCCGCGGCGGACGGCCTGGAACGTCTCCTCGAGGGTCAGGATGAGACGGACGGGTCGGTCGGCGGCGCGAGCCATGCAGGCCACCAGCGGCTCGTACTTGGCGTGCTGCTTGCCGCCGAAGCCGCCGCCCGGATCCGGGGCGAGGACGCGCACCTTCGAGAGCGGCAGGTCGAGCACGTCGGCGATGACCCGCTGGAGCCAGTTCGGGTGCTGGATCGAACTCCAGACGGTGATCCCGTCCCCGTCGGGCGCGGCCATGAAGCCGTGCGGCTCGATGGCGAACTGGGTCACCATCGGGAACTCGTAGGTGCCCTCCACGACGACGTGCGAGGCGGCCTCGGCGGCCTCGACGTCGCCCCAGCCGTAGCGATGCTCGCGCAGGACGTTCGACCCGGCCAGCGGGTCGCCGGGTCGCAACGCGGGGTCCTGGACGAGCGGCGCGTCGGCGGCCAGCGCACCCTCGACCGTGGACACGGCGGGCAGCGCCTCGAACTCGACGCGCACGCGCAGGGCGGCCTCCTCGGCTGCGTCGAGGGTCTCGGCCGCCACCGCCGCGATCGGCTCGCCATGGAAGTGCGTCTCTCCCTCGGCCAGCACCGGACGGTCGCGGAACTGCGGTCCGAAGCGGCGGATCGGGTGCGGCAGGTCGGCGGCGGTCATGACCAGGCGGACGCCCGGGACCGCCAGCGCTTCGCTCGTGTCGATCGCGTGGACCCGGGCCCGCGCCACGTCCAGGGTCACGAGCTTGACATGGAGCGCGCCGTCGAGCGGCACGTCGGCCACGTACGCCTGCCGCCCGGTCACCCGCGCCAGGCCGCCGACGCGGGCCGGGGAGTCGCCGATCACCGCGACGCCTCCGCGGCGCCGGCCGGGGACGCCGGCGCGCCCGTGCGCTCGATCGCCGCCGCGGCCTCGACCGCTGCGGCCTGGAGCACGGCCTCGATGATCTGCTCGTAGCCGGCGCAGCGGCACAGGTTGCCGGCCAGGCCGTCCTCGACGTCGGCCCGGGTGGGCTGCGGGTTCGCGGTGAGCAGTGCCCGAGCCGCCACGAGCTGGCCCGGGATGCAGAAGCCGCACTGCGCGGCACCCGTGTCGAGGAAGGCCTGCTGGAGCGGGTCGAGCCGGCCGTCGCGGGCCAGCCCCTCGACCGTGGTGACCGACGCGCCGTCCGCCTCGACCGCCAGGACGAGGCACGAATCGACGCTCGCGCCGTCGAGCAGCACCGTGCACGCCCCGCACTCCCCCACCAGGCAGCAGGCCTTCGTGCCGGTCAGGCCGAGGTCGTCGCGCAGGACGTCGAGCAGAGTGTGATGCACCAGGACATCGGCCGCCCGGTCGCGGCCGTTGACCGTCAGCTCGATGCGCAGCGGATCGATCACGAGGCCAGCCGCTCCGTGGCGATGCGCACGGCTCGCAGCCCGAGGACGCGCAGCATGGCGAGCCGGTAGTCGGGTCCTGCCCGCATCGAGGTGGCCGATGGCGCCGCGTCCACGAACAGGGCGTCGAGCCGGTCGCGCACGGCGTCGTCGGACGAGGCCGGGTCGGCCAGCACGCCGGTCTCGTCGATGACGAGCAGCGGGCGCGGCCCGAGGCTCCCGTAGGCGATCCGCGTCAGCCCGTCGTCGCTCACGGCGCAGGCCAGCGTCACCGAGGCGAGGTCGTGGCCGCGCCGGCGGGTCCGGCGCAGGTGGACCGTCCCTCGCCGCCTCGCCGGGCGGGGCAGCTCGATGGCCGTCACCAGCTCGTCGGGGGCGAGGGTCGTGACGCCGGACCGGACGAAGAACGCGTCGATCGGGATGCGCCGCTCGCCGGCCGTGCCGGTCACCACGACGACGGCGTCGTCGACCAGCAGGGCCGGGGCCGTGTCCGCGGCCGGCGAGGCGTTGCAGATGTTGCCGGCCAGGGTGGCGCGGTTGCGGATCTGGACGGACCCGACGACGGCCGCGGCCTCGGTCAGGGCCCGGTGATCGGCGCGCAGGCCCGGGTCGGCGGCGATGGCCGTCATCGACGTGCGCGCCCCGATGACCCGGCCGCGGTCGGTCGGCGCGATGGCGTCGTCGAGCTCGGCGATGCGCTTGACGTCGAGGACGAGGCCCGGCTGGAGGGTGCGGTCGCGCAGCCGGATGATGAGGTCGGTGCCGCCGGCCAGCGGCCGGGCGTCGGGGCCGCGCTCGGCGAGGCGTGCGACGGCCGCGGCGAGGGAGGTCGGCCGCTCGTAGGCGAAGGCCCGCATGGGTGGACCCTAGCCGACCCGGCCGGATCGCGAGGCCGGCAAGTCCGCTCGCACGGCCGGCGGGTCCGCTCGCGCGGCGCCGCGGTCCGGTCGCGCGGCGCCGCGGTCCGCGCCGGTGGTCCCGGACGAGGTCGGCTTGGCCGATGCCTCGTCGGGCGGCCAGCGCCGGGCCATCGCCTCGCGGACCTCGTCGAAGTGCGCCTGCAGGGCGGCCACCACGGCATCGGTGTCGCGCCGCTCCAGCGCGTCCAGGATGGGTGCGTGCAGCTCGGCCGACCAGGGCTGGTCGGCGCCCGGACCGATGAGCGTCAGGTACGTGCGCGACAACGGCTCGAGGGAGCGCCAGACGCGGGTCAGCGTCTGGTTGTCGGCGAGCTCGATGATGCGCGCGTGGAACCGGGCGTCGGCCTCGGCCACGGCGGCGCCATCCGAGCGGGCGGCCCCGTCGCGCATCGCCGCCAGGAGCGCCGTCAGCTCGGCCACGTGGGCATCGCGGAGGTTCGGGACCGCGGCGCGAGCCCCGAGCGCCTCGAGCGTCGAGCGAACGGCGTACGCCTCGAGGATCTCGCGCCGCGACGGGCGCTTGACGCGCGCCCCGCGGAACGGGGTGATGGTCACGACCCCGAGCGCCTCGAGGCCGCGCAGCGCTTCCCGGACCGGGGCCTGGCTGGTGCCGAGCTCCCTGGCCACGGCCGTCTCGACGATGCGCGAATCGGGGGCGTGGCGGCCGCTCAGGATGTCCTCGAGGAGCCGCTCCTTGACCTGGTCGGCGAGGACGCGGCGCGAGAGCGGGCCGTGGGCGGGCATCGTCGCGCTCGTCCTCAGCTGCCGATCGCCCCGGCAGGATCGGTGGTGCCGGCCCGTTCCAGCACGTCCACCCGGCCCGCGCTGCCGTCCACCCGGATGCGGTCGCCGTTCCCGATGCGCTGCGTGGCCACGGACGTGCCGATGACCGCGGGGATCCCGAACTCGCGGGCGAGGACCGCCGGATGCGAGGTCGTCCCGCCGGTGTCGGTGACGAGCCCGGCGATCTTGGTGAACAGGACGACCCAGGCCGGGTTGGTCATCTGGCAGACGAGGATATCGCCCTCGCGCACGTCGTCGAACTCGTCCACGGTGCGGACCACGCGCGCGATCCCCTCGACCACGCCGGCCGACGCGGCGATGCCCTCGACCACCGCGAGGTCGTCGCCGTGCACTCGATGGAAGCGCTCCGGATAGCCCCAGTTGACGAGGTATGGGAAGGCCAGCTGCGACGGCGTGACCGTGCCGACCCAGTCGCGCGGCGTGACGGCCGTGGCGGCCTCGCGCTCCGCCCGCCGGGAGGCGACGATCGCCCGACCGTCGATCGCGTCGGCGCTGCCGATGAGCGCGCGCAGCTCGTTGTAGCGGAGGAACAGGACGTCGTCGTCGGAATCGAGGCGGCCGGCCCCGACGAGCTTGCGCCCGACCGCCAGGAGCACCAGCCGGACGTGCGCATTGGCGCCCTGATCGATGTAGAAGTGGTGGTCCGGCGTGAGCGGCGCCATGCGCAGGTTGATCGCGTTGGCCGCGGCCATCCCCTCCCGGGCCTCGCCCTCCAGACCGTCGAGGATCTCCTCGGAGGCGGCCGCGATGTCCGCTCGCATCGCCTCGATGGCGGTCGGGTAGTCGTAATCGGTCACGAGGTAGCCGCGGACCAGCTCGAGGACCGGCTCCATCTGCTCGCGGACCGTCGGGAAGATGAACTCGTGGCTCCACACGGCGTGCCAGCCGAACTCGCGCTGGTACGGCTCGACCCGCTCGGCGATGAAGCGGCGGCCGCGCCCGCTGTCGCGCAGGGCCGCGGCGATCGCATCGGTATCCTCGGGCTCGAACGCCGCGCGCAGCTCGGCGTCGTCGCGGACCTCGTCCTTCATCCGCCACAGCGCCTCGATCGAGTCCCAGTTGCGATCGGACGCGCTGTTCTGGAGCCGACCGAGGAGCGCCTCGTCCACCGACCCGCGGGTCCGCTCCATCACGGCGCGCAGGTCGAGCGTCGCCGACAGCTGGGCGAAGTTGAGCATCCAGTGGATCTTCCAGTGCCGGTCGTGGACGTCGATGGCGTCCTCCAGCAGGCAGGCCGTCTCGGCCAGGGTCATGCCGTCCGCGGCATCGAGCTGGGTCTCCAGGTACGCGAAGTTGCGCTCCATCTCGGGCACCAGGCGGTCGTGCCACCAGTCGGCGAAGCGTTGGCCGTAGACGGGCAGGACGGTGTCCAGGTAGGCGCCCATCGTCTGCGCGTAGTCGCCGTCGCGCGGCACGCGGGCCGCGTAGCGCGAGCTGTACTCGGTGCCCTCGATGCGCAGGTCCGGGTCGGCCGGGATCGCGGTCGTGTACACGTAGCCGTTGACGTTCTTGGCCAGCCAGTCCACGGCGAACGGCGTTCCGAAGCGGCGGAACATGTGGTCGCAGCTCAGCCACCAGCCGCCGATGTCGAAGAACATCGGGCTGACCGGGTGCGGGATGTGCAGGTCGTCGTAGACCCAGAAGAAGGCCTGTTCCGTCTCGGACGCCCACTCCACCGGGAACGTCTCGTCGCCGAGGAACTGGCCGAGGATCTCCTCTGTCGCTGGCACCGGTTCGGTCCTCCAGGGTGGCGCGTCGGTCGCGGTCTCGGTCGGCTTCGTCGCGGTCTGGGTCGCGGTCTCGGCCGAGGTCGCGGTCTCGGTCGCGGCCGGCAGTCATCGATCGGCCGGCAGTCATCGATCATCGATTATGATAGCGGCGTCGCGTCCTGGCGAGCACTGGAGGCCCGAGCCATCGCGACGGAGGATCCGACATGGTGGCCACGACCCCGCCCGCGACCCACATCGACGGCCCGCTCCTGCGGACCGTGCGCGATCACCCGACCGACCTCTGGAACGACAGCTGTGCCGTGGATGAGCTCGAATTTGCGATCGCGCGTGGCGGCAGCGGTGCGACCTCCAACCCGAGCATCGTGCTGGAGCTGCTGCGCCGCGAACGAGCGCTGTGGGCGCCGCGCATCCGGGACCTGGCCGTGGCGAACCCGACCTGGACCGAGGTGGAGCTGACCTGGGCCGTCATCGAGGCGATGGCCGTCCGGGGCGCCGCCGTCCTGGCCCCGGTCTTCGAGCGCGAGCGTGGCCGCGCCGGGCGGCTGTCACTGCAGACCAACCCGCAGCTGTATCCCGACGCCGAGCGGATGCTGGAGCAGGGCGTCCGGTTCGCCGGGCTCGCCCCCAACATCCAGGTGAAGTTCCCCGCGACGAAGGCGGGCCTCGCCGCCATCGAGGCCGCGACGGCCCGCGGCGTGCACATCAACGCCACCGTCTGCTTCACCGTGCCGCAGGCGATGGCCGTGGCCGAGGCGGTCGAGCGGGGGCTCGACGCGTACGCCGCGAGCGGCGGCGATCCGGCGACCCTGACCCCGGTCTGCACGATCATGGTCGGGCGGCTCGACGACTGGATGCGCGCCGTGGTCGAGCGGGATCGGATCACCATCGACCCGAACGCGCTCGACTGGGCCGGGATCGCCGCGTTCAAGCGCGCCTACGGCCTGGTCCGCGAGCGGGGATTCCGGGTCCGGTTACTGGCGGCCGCCTATCGCCACCGGCTGCACTGGACCGAGCTGGTCGGCGGTGACGTGGTCCTGACGATGCCCCATGCCTGGCAGGCGCGGTTCGAGGCCAGCGGCATCACGCCCGAAGCGCGCATCGACGTGCCGGTGGACGCCGCGCATGTCGAGGAGCTGTCCGCCCGCATCCCCGACTTCCGGCGCGCCTACGAGCCGGACGGGATGACCGTGGACGAGTTCGACGGGTTCGGGGCGACGGTGCGCACCCTGCGCACGTTCATCGCCGCCTACCACGATCTGCTGGGCGCGGTCCGCGACGTGGTCCTGCCGAACCCGGACGTGCCAGCCGGCTGACGGATCGGGCCGGGGGCGTTCGGTGCCTCCTCCGGGGCGTGTGTCTCGCCCCGCCGGGAGCGTGCGGTCCTCCCGGGGCGGGCCCTGCCTGTCCATCGGCTGGCCGGCTGCCCGTCCCGAAGCGTGCCCGGCGTGGCCCGCCCGAAGGGTGCCCGGCGTGGCCCGCCCGAAGGGTGCCCGGCGTGGCTCACCCCGTGCGTGCCTGGCGTGTCGCGCCCGTAGCGTGCTCGCCCCGCGGCGTGCCTGGCGTGTCGCGCCCCGCGGCGTGCCGGGCGTGTCGCGCCCCGTAGCGTGCCGGGCGTGTCGCGCCCCGTAGCGTGCCTGGCGTGGCTCGCCCCGTGCGTGCCTGGCGTGTCCCGCGCCGTAGCGTGCCTGGCGTGTCCCGCGCCGCGGCGTGCCTGGGAGGCTGCAGAATCGGGTCCTAGGGGTCCGCGGGGGTCATGTCCCGTCAAGTGGTGGAACTTGGTCTTCCAGCATGAGCGTGGGTCACACGGCGGCGCCTCCCTTCAGGAGCTCACCCAGGGTCGGGTTGGGCAGGCCGCCGAGGAGGCGGACGATGG
>JBKHXL010000085.1:0-22386 GCA_046566045.1 Candidatus Limnocylindria bacterium | reverse complement strand
TACGAGCGCCTGACCGGAGGGAACGCGTGACCGAGGAAGCCACCCGCAGCACGACGGCCGCGACGAACGGCCGGACCAGGCGCGCCCGCGGGGCCGGCTCCGACTACACGGCCGAGAGCATCCAGGTGCTGGAGGGTCTCGAGGCGGTTCGTCGTCGTCCGGGCATGTACATCGGCTCGACCGACGAGCGCGGCCTCCACCACCTCGTCTGGGAGGTCGTCGACAACTCGATCGACGAGGCGATGGCCGGCCATGCGACGACGATCACCGTGACCATCGCCGAGGACGGCCTCGTCACCGTCCAGGACGACGGGCGCGGTGTCCCGGTCGGCAAGCACTCCACCGGCAAGGACGCCCTGGAGGTCGTCCACACGGTCCTGCACGCCGGCGGCAAGTTCGGCGGCGGCGGCTACAAGGTGTCGGGCGGCCTCCACGGGGTCGGCGTGAGCGTGGTCAACGCCCTGTCGTCGTGGCTGCGCGTCGAGTCCGCCCGCGACGGCCACATCTGGGCGCAGGAGTACGAGCGCGGCAAGCCCCTCGCGCCGGTCAGGAAGATCGGCCCGCAGGGAGGCCGGCGCGGGACGCGCACGAGCTTCCGGGCCGACCCGCAGGTCTTCGAGACGACCGACTACTCGTTCGCGACGATCAGCCAGCGCCTGCGCGAGTCCGCGTACCTGACCAAGAAGGTCTGGATCACCCTGATCGACGAGCGCAGCGACCGCGAGCGGTCGTTCTACTTCGAGGGCGGCCTGCAGTCGTTCGTGCGCCACCTCAACCGCAACAAGGAGGCCCTGCACCAGCGCCCGATCTACGTCGAGCGCCGGGAGGGCAAGACCGCGGTCGAGGTCGCGCTCCAGTACAACGACTCGTATACGGAGAACGTGCTCGCCTTCGCCAACAACATCAACACCGTGGATGGCGGCACGCACGTCACCGGGTTCCGCGCCGCGCTCACCAGCTCGCTCAACGACTGGGCCCGGCGGGCGGGCGTGCTCAAGGACAACGACGGCAACCTGTCCGGCGACGACGTGCGCGAGGGCCTGACCGCCGTCATCAGCGTCAAGCTGACCGACCCCCAGTTCGAGGGCCAGACGAAGGCCAAGCTCGGCAACGCCGAGGTCAAGGGCCAGGTCCAGACCGCGGTGGCGGAGAGCCTCGGCCAGTATCTCGACGAGAACCCGGCCGACGGACGACGGATCATCGAGAAGTGCCTGACCGCCGCACGGGCGCGCGAGGCCGCTCGCAAGGCCCGCGACCTGGTCATCCGCAAGGGCGCGCTGGACGGCATGTCCCTGCCGGGCAAGCTCGCCGATTGCCAGGAGCGCGACCCGGCCCACAGCGAGATCTACATCGTCGAGGGCGATTCGGCCGGCGGCTCAGCGAAGCAGGGCCGCGATCGACGCTTCCAGGCGGTCCTGCCGCTGCGCGGCAAGCTGCTGAACGTCGAGAAGGCGCGCCTTGACAAGATCCTGTCGAGCGAGAACGTCCGGCCACTGATCATCGCCCTGGGCGCCGGGATCGGCGAAAGCTTCGATCCCGCGAAGCTGCGCTACCACCGGATCATCATCATGACCGACGCGGACGTGGACGGCGCCCACATCCGCACGCTGCTGCTGACCTTCTTCTACCGGCACATGCCGCAGGTCATCGAATCCGGCTACCTGTACATCGCCCAGCCGCCGCTGTACCGCGTCAGCACCGGCAAGGTGACCCGCTACGCCCAGTCCGACAAGGAGCGCGAGCGGATCATCAAGGAGTTCAACGTCAAGAACCTGTCGGTCCAGCGCTTCAAGGGCCTCGGCGAGATGAACGCCGACCAGCTGTGGGACACGACCATGAACCCGGAAACGCGCACGCTGCTGCGGGTGGACTCGGAGAACGCCGCGGCCGCCGACGAGATCTTCACGATGCTCATGGGCGAGAAGGTCGCCCCGCGCAAGGACTTCATCAAGACCGAGGCTCGCAAGGTGCGCAACCTTGACGTCTGAAGGCCGCGTCATCGACGATCCGGGGGTCCCCCGCTTCGAGGTCGCCCCGCACCACTGCTTCGTGTGTGGCACGACCAACGCGCGTGGCATGGGCCTGCGCATGCACGCCGGACCGCGGGCCGCCTGGACCGAGCTGACCTACGAGCGCGACTTCGAGGGCTGGGACGGGATCGCCCACGGCGGGATCATCGCGGCGATCCTCGACGAGGTGATGGCGTGGTCACTCGCGTCCGAGGACGCGAGGGGGGTCACCGCCAGGATGGCCAACCAGTACCACGCACCGGTCCGGGTCGGCGCGGAGCTCCGCGCCGAGGGCCGCGTGACCCGGGCGCGGCGCCGTCTGGTCGAGACCGAGGCCACGCTGCGCGAGCGCGGGGACGGCCAGCTCCTGGCGAGCGCGACCGGGCTGTACGTCGCCGCCGACGAGGCCCGAAAGCAGGAGATGCGCGCCCGCTATCGGTTCGGTGAGGGCGCCACGCCCGGTACCGTGGACAACACGCGATGACGGCCGCCCTGCGGACCGGCCCATCCGCCACGTCGGCAGCGACCATCGCCGCCCAGGCCCTCGTGGCCGAGCACCTGCCGCGCGCGATCGGCCTCGGCGCCGACGTGGCGCAGCAGGTGCACGACCCGGAGGCGTTCGCCCTCGCTCTCCGGTCAGGGCTGGCCGACCTCGCCGACCCCGCGGACCTCGACGGGCAGCGACGGGTCGCCCCCGGGATCGGGATGATCCACGGCGTGCGGCGGCCCCTGCTGGACGCCGTCGCCCGGTCCCTGCGCGCCGCCACCGCCGACGACCGCGCCACGACCCTCCTGTTCGTCGCGGACCGGCTGCTGCGCGAGCCGCACCTCGAGGCCCACTGGCTCGCCTTCGGCATCCTCGAGCGGACGATCGCCGGAGAGCCGGAGCGCTCGTGGCAGCTCATGCGCCGGGCGGCCCGCAACGCCGCGGACTGGATCACCGTCGACTGCCTCGCCCGGCCGTACGCGGCCGGCGTGGCCGGCGAGCCCTATCGCTGGTCCGAGCTCGAGCAGCTCGTCTACTCGCCGTCGCGCTGGGAGCGCCGCCTCGTCGGCTCGACCGTGGCGACCCTCGGGCACGGCCGCCGCCGACCGGCGGTCGGCGACATCGTCGCCAGCGCGCTGCCCATCCTCGAGCAGCTCATGGGCGATGCCGAACCCGACGTCCAGAAGGCGCTCGCCTGGGCCTACCGCTCCCTGTCGGCGCTCGATCGCGCTGCCGTCACGACCGCCCTCGAGGGCGCCGCCGACATCGCCGCCCGCACCGACGACGGCCATCGCGCCTGGGTCGTCCGCGAAGGGTCGAGCAAGCTCGATCCGGCCGATGCGGCCGCCCTGCATGCGCGGATCCGCGGGATCCGCCGGCGCGCCGACGCCCCGTCCACCTCCGCCGCCGCCCGGACCGCCGCCGCCTTCGGCCGCCTGCCCGAACCGGCCGCCCACCCCGAACCACCCCTCTGACCAGGCTGACCAGGAGTAACCGATCGTGACCGACAACGTGGGCGACGTCCGAGCCATCCGGATCGAGGACGAGATGCGCGTCTCGTACCTCGACTACGCGATGAGCGTCATCGTCTCGCGCGCGCTGCCCGACGTCCGCGACGGCCTCAAGCCGGTCCATCGCCGGATCCTGTACACGATGGGCGAGATGGGGCTGTCGTCGACGAGCTCCTACCGCAAGTGCGCCGCCATCGTCGGCGAGGTGATGGGCAAGTACCACCCGCATGGCGACGTCGCGCTGTACGACGCGCTGGTCCGCCTCGCCCAGGACTTCTCGATGCGCTACCCGCTCGTCGACGGGCAGGGCAACTTCGGCTCCGTCGACGGCGACTCGGCCGCCGCGATGCGCTACACCGAGGCGCGCCTGACAGGCATCGCCTCGGAGATGCTGGCCGACATCGACAAGGACACGGTCGACTACGAGGACAACTACGACGGGACGCAGAAGCAGCCGACGGTGCTGCCGGCCAAGCTGCCCAACCTCCTCATCAACGGCTCGAGCGGCATCGCCGTCGGCATGGCCACGAACATCCCGCCGCACCACCTCGGCGAGATCTGCGACGCGGCGATCGCCCTGATCGACGATCCGGAGCTGACGTCCGACGACCTGTGCAAGCACGTGACCGGTCCGGACTTCCCGACCGGCGGCACGATCTTCCGCTTCGAGAAGCAGCGCAACGCCATCAGCGGCGAGTGGGAGACGGTCGACGCCATCCGCCAGATGTACGCCCACGGCCGCGGCCGTGTGGTGATGCGCGCCCAGGTGGCGTTCGAGGAGGCGCCCCGCGGCGATCGCACGGCGATCGTCGTGACCGAGCTGCCCTACCAGGTCAACAAGGCCTCGCTGCTCGAGAAGATGGCCGACCTGGTCAAGGACAAGCGGATCGAGGGCATCAGCGACCTGCGCGACGAATCCGATCGCGACGGCATGTGCATCTACATCGAGGTCAAGCGCGACGCCAACCCGCACAAGGTGCTGAACAACCTGTTCAAGCACACCCCGATGCAGCTCACCTTCAACATGAACATGCTGGCGCTGGTCGACGGGCAGCCCCAGACGCTCCCGTTGCGCAGCGTGCTCGAGCACTACATCTCGCACCGCCAGGAGATCGTCCGGCGGCGGACCGAGTACGACCTCGAGAAGGCGCGCGCGAGGGCCCACATCCTCGAGGGCCTCAAGATCGCCCTCGACAACCTCGACGCGGTCATCCGCACGATCCGCGAGTCGGCCGACGTGGACCTCGCGCGCAGCAACCTGATGAGCCGCTTCGACCTGAGCGAACTGCAGGCCCAGGCCATCCTCGACATGCGCCTGGCCCGTCTCGCCGCGCTCGAACGCAAGAAGATCGAGGACGAGTACCTGGCGGTCATCCAGACCATCGCCGAGCTCGAGGACATCCTGGCCAACCCGGCCCGCGTCCTGGCCATCATCAAGGACGAGCTGTCGGAGCTGAAGCGCAAGTACGCCGGCGAGCGGCGCACGCGCGTCGCCGACGACGCCAGTCGCGAGATGACCGACGAGGATCTCATCGCCGACGAGGACGTCGTCGTGACCATCTCCGGGCGCGGCTACATCAAGCGCCAGCCGGTGGACACCTACCGCCGCCAGCACCGCGGCGGCAAGGGCATCATCGGCCACGTCACGCGGGAGGAGGACGCCGTCGAGCACCTGCTCGTGGCGAACACCCACCACTGGGCCCTGTTCTTCACCAACCGCGGGCGCGTGTTCAGCGCCAAGGTCCACGCCATCCCGGATGCCAGCCGCCAGGCCAAGGGCATCCCGATCATCAACCTGCCCGGCGTGCAGGTCGAGTCGGGCGAGGTCCCGCTGGCCACGATCATGCTCAAGGACTTCACGGCCGGGTCGTACCTCGTCCTGGCCACCCGCAAGGGGATCATCAAGAAGACCCCGCTCGAGCAGTTCGAGCGCGTCCGCTCGTCCGGCATCCGGGCCATCACCATCGCCGACGACGACGAGCTGGCCTGGGTCGACGTGTCGACCGGCGCCGACGACGTGATCATCGCCACGGCCAAGGGCAAGCTCGCCCGATTCGCCGAGGGCGAGGTCCGGCCGATGGGCCGTGACGCGGCGGGCGTCATCGGCATCCGTCTGGCCCGCCAGGGCGACGCGGTCGTGGGCATGAGCGTGGTCGAGCCGGACGCCGACCTGCTCGTCCTGACCGAAACGGGCTACGGCAAGCGCGTGCCGCTGACCGAGTTCCGGATCAAGCACCGTGGCGGCCAGGGCGTGGGGCTCATCTCGCTCGAGGGCAGGAAGACCGGCGACGTGGCAGCCGTCCAGCAGGTCACCGACGAGGACGAGGAGCTGCTCCTCATCAGCGCCGGCGGCCAGGTCATCCGGACCGAGACGAACTCCATCAACCGCTACTCGTCGTCGGCCCGCGGCGTGATCGTCATGCGCCTGGCCGAGGGCGACCGGGTCGTGGCCATCGCCGCGTTCCGGGCCGGACTTGCGGACGCGGGCACCATCGGCGACGATGGCGGTCCTGCCACGGACGGTCCCGGTCAGACCGGCCCGAGCAGCGGCGCGTGAACCGGTCGGGCGATCGGTGACGGTGATCGGCCAGCGGGAGGCGTCGTCGGTGTACGCGGACCAGTTCGAGATCTACCACGGCAACGCCAACCCGGTGCTTGCCGCCAAGATCGCGCGCTACCTGGGCTCCGAGCCGGGCAAGGCCGAGGTCTTCCAGTTCGCCAACGAGAACATCTTCGTCAAGATCCTGGACAACGTCCGAGAGAAGGATGTGTTCGTCGTCCAGCCGACGTCGCACCCGGTCAACCAGTCGATCATGGAGCTGCTGATCATGATCGACGCCTTCAAGCGGGCGTCGGCGGGCCGGATCACCGCGGTCATCCCGTTCTACGCCTACGGCCGATCCGACAAGAAGGACCAGCCGCGGGTCCCGATCACCGCGCGCCTCATCGCCGACATGATCACCGTCGCCGGCGCGGACCGGGTCCTGTCGATGGACCTCCACCAGGGCCAGATCCAGGGCTTCTTCAACATCCCCGTGGACGAGCTGACCGCGGTCCATCTGCTGTCGCGCTACTTCATCGACAAGCGCCTCGAGGACTGCGTCGTGGTCACCGACCTCGGCTTCGCCAAGCGGGCGCGGACGTTCGCGGAGCTGCTCGACGCACCACTCGCGATCATCGAGAAGCGGCGCGTCGGGAACCTCGACCGGGCCGAGCTGATGAACGTCATCGGCGACGTCAAGGGCAAGCGGGCGATCATCGTCGACGACGAGATCGACACGGGCGGCACGCTCATCGAGGTGGTCCGCGCGCTCGAGCGCGAGGGCGTCACCGAGATGTACGCCTGCGCCACCCACGGCGTGCTGTCCGATCCGGCATCGGAGCGCATCCGCGACAGCTCCCTGCGCGAGGTCGTCATCACCGACACGATCCCGTTGCCCGCCTCGAAGCGCTCGAGCAAGCTGACCGTGTTGTCGGTCGCCCCGCTCATCGGTGAGGCGATCCGGCGCATCCACCGCGGCGAGTCGGTCGGGGCCCTGTTCAGCAGCGAGGTGTCCTTCACCCAGGAGATGCTCCTGTGGGAGGATGGCACCGACGTGACCATCTCGAGTGGAGTCCGATGACCCTCAGACTGCATCGACCCGACGGCAAGGGCGGATTGGAGCCGCGCCCCGTCACGCCCGGCGACTGGCAGGAGCAGCTGCGCTCGTCGCGCTGGGGCCGCGCCGCCAAGGACGGGCGCCTGCCCGAGCTGCGCAACCCGGAGATGAACCCGACATCGCGGTTCCGCTCGGTCATCTTCTGGCTGGTCCTGGGCGCGGCCACGTTCGGCATCCTGGTCGTCGGCTACGGGTCCGGCTTCTGGACGTTCGGCGGCTGACCGGCCAGGGATAGGGCCCGGACCCGCACCCGGCGGCGGATCCCGCACCTGGCGGCCGGCGGCGGATCCCGCACCTGGCGGCGGACCCCACGGCCGGCCGGACCCCACGGCCGGCGGCGGATCCCACGGCCCGCCCGCCCTCGTTGTCGCGAACATCAGCCACGGGAGTGCGACCGGCGGGCCGGCCGCGGATCCCGAGCCCGGGCCGCCCGAGAGCGCCGGTCCACGTCGCGGTCATCACCTCACCCGATGTCCGCGACACGACCGGCCGGCAGGTCGTTCGCCGACCCGCGGAGCACCACCCCCGCTGATGTCTGCGACACGCGCACCCGGGTGGCGCGCCGGTGATGGCACACGACCGCCTGGCCGACCGGCGGGGTCCGGAGCGGCGCCGTCGGTCGCGCTGGGGGCCGGCGACAGCGATCCGGGACCGCGCTGACCCGATCGGGGGAACGGGTCCGGCAGGCCTCGGCCCTATACTCACCGTCCCATGAAGTTCCTCTCCCGATTCGTCGACTCGAATGACCGCGAGGTCCGGCGGCTCCAGCCGCTGGTCGACGCCATCAACGCCCTCGAACCCGACATGCAGGCCCTGTCCCAGGAGGACATCCGCGCCCAGTTCGCGGACATCCGCCAGGAGATCCTCGAGGTCGCCGCGCCCGACGAGCCGTCCGAGGACGAGCTCCACCACCCGGACCTCGAGCGCCGACGTGAGCTGACCAGGGCCCGCCGCAAGCGCGAGAACGAGCGCATCCAGCAGGCGCTCGACGACGTCCTGCCGGAGGTCTTCGCGATGACCCGCGAGGCGTTCGTGCGAACGCTCGGCATGCGCCCCTTCGACGTCCAGCTGCTCGGCGCGATCGTCCTGCACAAGGGCCGCATCGCCGAGATGAAGACCGGCGAGGGCAAGACCCTCATCGGCCCGATCGCCGGGATCCTGAACGCGCTGACCGGCCGCGGCGTCCACATCGTCACGGTCAACGACTACCTCGCCCGGCGCGACCCGCAGTGGATGGGCCCCGTCTTCGAGTTCCTCGGGGTGAGCGTCGGGATGATCACGCACGACGCCTCGTTCGTGTTCGAGGCCGGCCATCCGACGAGCGACGAGCGCCTCATCAACCTGCGCCCGGTGACCCGCCGCGAGGCCTACGCCGCGGACGTCACGTACGGCACCAACAACGAGTTCGGCTTCGACTACCTGCGCGACAACATGGTCCTGGAGCTCGACCAGCGGGTCCAGCGCCAGCGCAGCTTCGCGATCGTCGACGAGGTCGACAACATCCTCATCGACGAGGCGCGCACGCCGCTCATCATCTCCGGCCAGGCCGAGGAGTCGGCCGACCTGTACTTCACCTTCGCCCGCCTGGTGCCCCGGCTCAAGGAGCGCCCGGAGGGGGCCGAGGAGGGCGGCGACTACTTCATCGACCTCAAGGACAAGGCCGTGTCGTCGACCGAGCAGGGCGTCGAGAAGATGGAGGGCTGGCTCGGCGTCGAGAACATGTACGACGCCGACCCCCGACTGGCCCGCCACTTCGAGCAGGCCCTGCGCGCGCACGCGCTGTACAAGCGCGACCGCGACTACATCGTCAAGGACGGCGAGATCGTCATCGTCGACGAGTTCACCGGTCGCCAGATGCCCGGCCGCCGCTGGAGCGAGGGCCTGCACCAGGCCATCGAGGCCAAGGAGGGCCTGCGCGTCCAGCGCGAGAGCGTGACCCTGGCCACGATCACCTTCCAGAACTACTTCCGCCTGTACGACAAGCTGTCGGGCATGACCGGCACGGCCATGACCGAGGCCGAGGAGTTCTTCAAGATCTACCAGCTCGAGGTGGTCTCCATCCCGACCCACCGCGAGATGATCCGCATCGACGAGCCGGACCTCGTCTTCCGCGACGAGAAGGCCAAGTTCAACGCCGTCATCGACGAGATCCAGGAGATGACCGAGCAGGGGCGGCCGGTCCTGGTCGGCACGGTCAGCGTCGAGAAGTCCGAGATCCTGTCGACGATGCTCAAGCGACGGGGCATCGCCCACGAGACGCTCAACGCCAAGTTCCACGAGAAGGAATCGGGCATCGTCGCCCAGGCCGGGCGGACGGCCGCCGTGACCATCGCCACGAACATGGCCGGTCGCGGCACCGACATCCTGCTCGGCGGCAACCCGGCCGGTCTTGCCTCGGACATCCTGCACAAGCGGGGCCTCAACCCGGCCGAGGTGGACGCCGCGACCTACGAGGCCGCGCTGGCCGAGGCCAGGGCGATCACCGAGGAGGACCACGAGCGGGTGGTGGCCGCGGGCGGCCTGCACATCGTCGGCACCGAGCGCCATGACTCCCGGCGCATCGACAACCAGCTGCGCGGCCGCGCCGGACGCCAGGGCGACCCGGGCTCCTCGCGCTTCTACCTGTCCCTCGAGGACGACCTGATGAAGCGCTTCGCCGGGGACCGGGTGACCGGCCTCATGGAGCGCCTCGGCCTCGACGATGACGTGGCCATCGAGTCGCGCATGGTGTCGCGCACCATCGAGAGCGCCCAGTCCCGCGTCGAGGGCTACAACTTCGACATCCGCAAGCGCGTCGTCGAGTTCGACGACGTCATCAACAAGCAGCGCGAGACGATCTACGCCGAACGCGACAAGGTCCTCCACAACGAGGACCTGACCGAGACCGTGCGGGCCTTCCTCGACGAGGAGATCGAGGTCCTGGTCGAGACCCACCTGGCCGGGGAGAATCCGGACGACTGGGGCCTCGATGCCCTGGCCGCCGCGCTCCAGGCGATGGGCCTGACCGGGGACGGCACGAGCGCCGACGAGCTGTGGGACATCGGCAGCCGCCAGGCCATCCTCGAGCACCTGCTCGAGCTTGCCGACGCCCGCCTCGAGGCCCGCGAGCGAGAGGTCGGCGAGGCCGACTGGGCGCAGGTCGAGCGGATCGTGCTCGTCCGCACCATCGACTCGCTGTGGGTCGAGCACCTGACCGAGCTCGACGACATGCGCCGCGGCATCGGCCTGCGCGGCTATGCCCAGCAGGACCCGCTCAACGAGTTCCGGCGCGAGGCGTTCCGCCTGTACGAGGAGCTGCGCGGGCTCATCCGGCACGGTGTCGCCTCGTCGATCTTCCGGGTGACCGTCCAGCGTCAGCCGGCCCCCGATGCCGTACGCGCCCTGCCCGGACCGGGCCAGCCGGCGCGCGTCGCCGCTGCGGCGAGCGGCGCGAACGGGGCCGGGGTCACCGGCGCTGCGGTCAGGGCGACTGCCCCGCTCGCCGGGTCGGCGATCCTGCGCGACGCCGTTCCCGGCGCCCCGGCCGTGCGCAACGTGCGCGAGTCGGTCGGGGACACGCCGGCCGCCCCTGGAGCCTTTGCGATCGGCGGCGACGCCTCCCCGTCCGGTCCACGGCCCGGCTACACGCCCAGCGGCGAGCGGATCGGCCGGAACGACGCGTGCTACTGCGGGTCCGGCCTGAAGTACAAGAAGTGCCACGGCCGCTGAACCAGCCGTCGCTGCTCCGGTCCGAGTCGTGCGCCTGATCGGGCGCCTCGTCCTGCTCACGACCGTCGTCGGCGGCGTCCTCGCGGCGTACACGACCTACCGGCTGTGGGATGCCGCGACCAGCGACGATCGCGCCCCGGTCGACGCCATCGTGGTCATGGGCGCAGCCCAGTACGACGGACGCCCGTCGCCCGTGTTCGTGGCCCGGCTCGATCACGCCATCGCGCTGTACGACGAGGGCGTGGCGCCGTTGCTGGTCGTGACCGGCGGGAAGGCGGAGGGCGATCGGTCGACCGAGGCCGCGGCCGCCCGGGCCTATGCCGTGGCCCACGGTGTCCCCGACCACGCCATCATCGGCGAGGATCGCTCGCGGACGACCCGCGAATCGATCGAGGCGGTGGCGGTGCTGCTCCGCGAGGCCGGCGCGCGGCGCGCCGTGTTCGTGTCCGATCCGACCCACATGTACCGGGTCCTGCGCCTGGCCTCGGACGCCGGCATCGATGCCGCGGGCTCGCCGACCACGACCAGCCCGATCATGCGCGACCCCGCGGCCGTGACCGGCGCCGTCGTCCACGAGCTCGGCGCGCTCGTCGTGGACACGCTGCGCCTCGACCAGCCGTGATCGGGGGCCGTCCCGAAAGTACCCTCTTGGCGCTGGGGGATCGGCCCCGTATACTGGGCCCACACCCGCCGCCCAGGGTCGCCAGCACTCCCCGGCCGGTTCGCTCCCAGCCACGCCCCAGCCCAGCGTCGTAGAGAGAGGGAGTCCCATTGAAGCAGGCCGAGGACGCCGCCTTCGTCGATCTCATCGCCTGCGAACGGGACTGTCGTACGTGCAGCTATGCGGCAGCACTCGACTGCGATGGCAACTGCGGGGTCTGCCCCCACAACAGCTACTGTCCGTGCGTGAACCCCGTCGTCGCCAGAAGCAAGACGGCGCTGCGGCTGATCGAGCTGCGCCCGATCCTGCTCCAGGATCTCCAGGCCCGGAACTAGGTGGACGCGTCCGCCATCCGCGACCTGGCCGAACGGATCCGGTCGACCTCGGGGCATCTTTGACCTCGAGACCAAGCGCAGCCAGGTCGCTCGCCTCGAGGACCTGACCCAGGAGCCCGGTTTCTGGGACGACCAGCGCGGCGCCCAGAAGGTCCTGCGCGAGGCCGACGCCCTGCGCACCGAGATCGAGCTGTGGGATGCCCTCCTGGCCCGGACGGCCGACCTCGAGGCCGCGGTCGAACTCCTCAGCGAGATGCCCGACGCCGAGCTCGAGGCCGAGCTCGAGCGGGACGCCGCCGCGCTCGAGCGCGACTTCCTGCTCGAGCGGACGGCGCTGCTGTTCTCCGGCGAGCACGACGAGCGACCGGCCATCCTCACGATCAGCGCCGGAGCCGGCGGGACCGAGGCGACCGACTGGGCCGAGATGCTCCTGCGCATGTACCTGCGCTGGGCGGAGCGCCATCGCTTCCACACCGAGATCATCGACTCGCAGGAGGGCGAGCAGGCCGGCCTCAAGAGCGTGACCGTCGAGGTCGCCGGGCGACGGGCCTACGGCTGGCTGCGCGCCGAGCGCGGGGTCCATCGCCTCGTGCGGATCAGCCCGTTCGACTCGCAGAAGCGACGCCAGACCACGTTCGCCCTGGTCGAGGTCCTGCCGGAGGTCGACGACGACATCGAGATCGATCTCGACTGGGACGTCATCCGGGTGGACACGTACCGCGCCCAGGGAGCCGGCGGCCAGCACGTCAACAAGACCGACAGCGCCGTCCGCCTGACCCACGGGCCGACGGGCATCGTGGTCCAGAGCCAGAACGAGCGCTCGCAGACGCAGAACAAGGAGAACGCGGTCAAGGTCCTCAAGTCGCGCCTGCTGGAGCGCGCGCTCGAGGAGAAGGAGGCCGAGATGCGGGCGCTGCGGGGCGAGCACGTCGAGGCCGGCTGGGGCAACCAGATCCGGAGCTACGTGCTGCACCCGTACCAGATGGTCAAGGACCTGCGCAGCGGCTACGAGACGGGCAACACCGCGGCCGTGCTCGACGGCGACCTCGACGCGTTCATGCAGGCCGAGCTGGAGCGGCTCGCCACCGGCGGCGGGATGGCGGGCGAGGATCCGGAGGCGGCGGCGTCGTGAGCGGGGCGGGGGGCCGGCGCGACGCGGAGGGCCGGCGCAACGCCACGCTGCGCTACCGCCCGGTAGGGCCGGACGAGCTCGAAACGTGCGCCCACATCTGGCGCCGCTCGATCGACGACTACATCCTGCCGCTCGGCCAACCCGCCCTGCCCGAGGACGTCGGGCCGCTGGTCCGCCTGTACCGCCACCTGCAGTCGACCGATCCGGAGCGCTTCGTGGCCGCCGTCGAGGACGCGCCCGACGAGCCGGGCGGGGAGCGCATCGTCGCCTTCGGCGTGGCGGCCGTGCGCGACGGCCTGTGGCACCTGTCGATGCTGTTCGTCCTGCCCGAGTGGCAGGGGGCCGGCATCGGGCGGGCCATCCTCGATCGGATCGGCCCACACGACGGCGACGGCGTCACCGCACGCGCGACGGCCACCGACAGCGCGCAGCCGATCAGCAATGCGCTGTACGCGTCGCTCGGGATCGTGCCGCGCATCCCGCTCCTCAACCTGGTCGGGACGCCGTCGAGCACGGACGCCTTCGGTCCGCTTCCCGGCGGCGTTCGGGCCCTCACCTTCGAGGAACTCGCCGCCGGGCCGGCCGGCGGCGACGGGCATCGGCGGCTGGTCGAGGTCGTGGACGACCTGGATCGCGAGCTGCTCGGGGCGACCCATCCGGTGGATCATCGCTGGCTCCGCCAGGAGGGCCGGACCGGGTTCCTGTACATCGGCCCCGGCGGGCACGCCATCGGCTACGGGTACGCCGGCGAGTCGGGGCGGGTCGGGCCCATCGCGGTGCGCGACGAGGACCTGCTCGCCCCGGTCGTGGGCCACCTGCTCGCCACGGTGCCCGCCCGTGGCGCCCACGCGCTGTGGCTGCCGGGCACGGCCGACCGGGCCGTCGTCCCGGCGCTCCGCTCGGGACTGCGGCTCGAGTCGTTCCCCATCCTGCTGTGCTGGGACCGCCCGTTCGCCGACTGGGCCCGCTACCTGCCGATCTCGCCCGGGCTCCTCTGAGCGACGCGGCCGGTCGGCGCGTTTGCCGCGACGCAGGGGCGGTGGTAGCCTCGGGCTCGATGTGGCTCCCCCAGCCGTGCCCGCGGACGGAGTCGAACCGAACCAGGATCGGTGACGGCTCCGCCGTCGCCCGGGTCCGACCGCGGAGACACCCGTGACCACAGCCCCGGCTCCGGCGCCGTCGCGCTCCCTTCGAGACCGCCTTCGGGATCGTGGCCGCCGCTCGCAGGCTCGCCGCGATCGAGCGATCCTCGTGCTGCACGACGTCACCAAGCAGTACCCCAATGGCAATGTCGCCCTGCGCGACGTGGACCTGGTCATCCCCGAGGGCGACTTCGTGTTCCTCGTCGGACCGTCGGGCGCGGGCAAGTCGACGCTCATCAAGCTGCTCATCCGCGATGAGGTGGCGACCCGCGGCGAGGTCGTGCTCGACGGACAGGACCTGGCCCGCCTGGGACGCCGGGCCATCCCCCGCATGCGGCGCAAGATCGGGGTCATCTTCCAGGACTTCAAGCTGCTCCCGACCAAGACCGTCTGGGAGAACGTGGCGTTCGCCCTGGACGTGACCGGCACGCCCCGTCGCCAGATCCGGCCCGCGGTGGACCGGGTCCTGGCCATCGTCGGGCTGACCGCCCAGTCGAAGCAGCTCCCCTCGCAGCTGTCCGGCGGCGAGCAGCAGCGGACGGCCATCGCCCGGGCCCTCGTCCACGATCCGCGCCTGATCATCGCGGACGAGCCGACGGGCAACCTCGACCCGCTCATCAGCTGGGAGATCCTGCAGCTGCTGCTGCGCATCAACGAGCTCGGGGTGACGGTCCTCATGGCGACCCACAACGCCGAGGTCGTGACCGCGCTGCGCAAACGGGTGGTGGCGCTCGAGGAGGGACGCATCATCCGCGACGAGGTCGGTGGCGCGTACCACCGCGAGGACTGACCGGGGCCGTGATCACCTTCCTCCTGTTCAGCATCCGACGCGCCTGGCAGGGCTTCTGGCGGAACGCCCTGATGAGCCTTGCGGCGACCGCCACGATGGTCCTCATGCTCCTCCTGCTGGCCGGCTTCTGGATCATCCAGACCGGCCTGCTGGCCGGCCTCGAGTTCACCGAGGAGAAGGTCGAGGTGGTGGCGTACCTCGAGCCCAACGCGACCGCATCGCAGGTCGACGCGCTGGTCGCGCGCCTCGACGAGATCCCCCAGGTGGACACCGTCACGCACGTGACGCGGGACGAGGCGCTCGAGCGCTTCCGCGCATCGATGGAGGAGCAGGGCCGCGAGGACCTGACCCAGTACCTGGCCAGCAATCCGCTCTTCGCCAGCGTCGAGATCACGCTGGTGGACCCGACCGCCGTCCGCCTCGTCGGCGACACGCTGCGCAAGGACGCCGTCGTGCGCAACGTCATCAACATCGAGGACCTGGTCGAGCGGGTCCTGACCATCACCAGCATCCTGCGCACGGGCGGGACGGTCCTGCTCATCGTGGTCGGCATCATCGTGCTGTTCATCATCGTCAACACGATCCGCCTGGCCGTGGTCGCCCGGGCCGAGGAGATCGAGATCATGCGCCTCGTCGGGGCCTCGGACGCGTTCATCCGCTGGCCGTTCGTGTTCGAGGGGGCGTTCGTCGGGTTCCTTGGCGCGGCCATCACGCTCGGGGTGCTGGCCGCGGCGGCCGACCCGATCAGCGGCTTCATGGTCGAGTTCTTCCGGGTCCTGCCGCTCCAGGTCGGGTCGCTCGCGCGCGATCTCGTGACCCTCGTGATGGGGGCCGGGGTCGGCCTCGGCATCCTCGGCTCGTGGCTGTCGGTGCGGACGTACCTCATCCGCTAGGCACGCGGCGACCGGCCCGACCGGGAGGCCCTTCCGCGGGCTCGATGTACGCTTGACGACCCCGCCGCCAGCCGCGGGCCACGAGGTTCCCACGACCACTCCGATGTTGCCGTCCGATCCGCCGCCGCCCACCTCCCTCGAGGTGCCCGTCACCCCCGTCAGCCCGCCCGGCGCCGAGCGGGCCGGACGCCGGATCCCGATCCTGTCGCTGGCCGTCGCGCTCGTCGCGATCATGGCCGGCGGCGCCCTGTTCATGTCCGGCTACTCGATGGGCCGCCAGGCCGCCGTCGAGCCGGGCACCCCGGTGGACCAGGACGAGGCCTTCCGCCCGTTCTGGGACACGTACCACACGATCGAGGAGCGCTACGCCGGCGGCGAGGTCGACCGCGACGCCCTGATCCAGGGCGCCATCCGGGGGATGATCGAATCGCTCGACGACCCGTATTCGTCCTACCTCACCTCCGACGAGTACCGCGAGAGCCTGCAGGGCATCAGCGGCGAGTTCGAGGGGATCGGGGCGGAGATCGCCACCCAGGCCGCGGACGGCACGCAGGGCTGCGCCACGCTCGGACCCGACTGCCGGCTGGTGGTCGTCGCGCCGCTGGCCGGATCGCCGGCGCTCGAGGCCGGCGTGCTGGCCGGGGACCTGGTCCTCGCCACCGACGGCATCTCGCTCGACGGCCTGACCGTGGACGAGGCGCGCGACCGCATCCGCGGGCCGAAGGGCACGGTCGTCGTCCTGACCATCCAGCGCGGGACGGCCACCGAGCCGATCGAGATCGCCATCACCCGCGACGTCATCCGGCAGGAGGAGATCGTCAGTCGCGTCCTGGCCGCGGGCAGCGTCGGCTACGTGCGGCTGAACGGCTTCTCCGACCGCGGCGCCGACGAGCTGGCGGATGCGTTCGCCGATCACGTGGCGGCCGGCCGGACGAAGCTCAGCCTCGACCTGCGCGGCAACCCGGGCGGCTACGTGACCGCCGCGCGCGACGTCGCCTCGCAGTTCATCGACTCGGGGGTCATCTTCTACGAGCAGGACGCATCCGGCACCCTGGAGGCCACCGACGCGGTCCCGGGCGGCGTGGCGACCGGCGACGATCTGACCATCGTCTGCCTGATCGATCGCGGCAGCGCGTCCGCCTCGGAGATCGTCGCCGGCGCACTGCAGGACACGGGTCGCGCGACCATCGTCGGCCAGACCTCGTTCGGCAAGGGCACGGTGCAGCAGTGGCAGGAGCTGACCGGCGAGGGCGGGGCGTTCCGGCTCACGATCGCCAGGTGGCTGACCCCGAACGAGCGCTGGATCAACGACGTGGGGGTCGTGCCCGATGTCGAGGTGCCCATCCCGGCCGATGTCGAGCCGGGGGACGACCCGATCCTGGAGGCGGCCCTGGACCTGCTGGCCGGCAGCGCCGCCGCGCGGGCCCGGGTGGCCGCCTGAGCGGACCCTCTCCGACGCTTGCGCCAGCGTGGCGCATCGGGTACGGTTCGCCGGAACGAAAGGAGGTGATGTGCAGTGATCGACAGTACGCGTAGCTGCACCACCTCACAGGAGATGGCCGTCTAGTCGGACACCCTGTGGGTGGTACGCAACCCGAACGCCGGCCCCGCACGGGCCGGCGTTCGTGCGCCCGGCCCCGTGCGTCGGGCTATCCTCCACACCCACCACCGACAGGAGCCCTCCCATGCGCGACGATTCGACCGTCGCCGTCAACCGCAGAGCGCGCCACGAGTTCACCATCGACGAGACGTTCGAGGCCGGGCTCGTGCTGACCGGCACGGAGATCAAGTCGATCCGGGCCGGCAAGGCGAACATCGCCAACGCCTACGCGCGCATCGAGAAGGGCGAGGCCTGGCTGATCGGCGCGGACATCGCCCCGTTCGAGCAGGGCAACCGGTACAACCACGACCCGAAGCGGACCCGCAAGCTCCTGCTCCACCGCCGCCAGATCGACGAGCTGCTGGGCAAGGCCAAGGCCAAGGGCCAGACCATCGTGCCGCTGCGGCTGTACATCACTCGGGGCAAGGCCAAGCTGGAACTGGGCCTGGCTCGCGGCAAGCAGCTCCACGATCGTCGGCGCGACATCGCCGACCGCGACTCGAAGCGCGACATCGCGCGCCAGCTGGCCGACGAGACCCGCGGCCGCGAGCGCCGCTGACCTCGCGCCCGGCGTCGGGCCCCAGGGTCAGCGCAGCAGGTATCGCCGGCTGAGCGGCACCTCACCGACGGGCTCGACCGCCAGCGGGCGGCCGTCGAGCGTGACCGTCCCGTCGGCGACGTCCACCTCGATCGCGGCGGTGGCCCGGTTGCGCGCGAGCGAGGCTCGCGTGAGGCCCCGTGCGCCGCGGATCGGCACGAGTCGGCGGGCGTGCCCGGCCAGCGCCGGGGCGCGCTCCGCCGAGCCGGCCACGAACGTCACCGACAGCCCGGCGGCCGCCGGCGTCCCGCCCCAGTCGCGCCGATAGCGGGTCGGCTCGGCGCCCTCGACGGTGGCATTGCCCTCGCCCAGCGGCGACCAGGCCGGCGCGCCGCCCTTGAGCACGAGCTCGGGCTTCACGCCGAAGCGGGCCGGCGACCAGAGCACGATGTCGGCCAGCCGGCCGGGCTGGAGGGAGCCGACCTCGCCCGCGATGCCGTGGGTGATGGCCGGTTCGATGGTGACCTTGGCCAGGTAGCGCAGGACGCGCTCGGTGTCGTCGTAGCGGTCGTCGCCGATGGCGCTCCCGGACCACGAGCGCATGACGTGCGCGAGCTGGAACGTGCGCCGCACGGTCTCCATGATCCGGCCCATGCCCTGCGAGTCGGAGTTCACGATGGCGATCGCGCCGAGCTCGTGAAGCGGCCCCTCGGCGGCCATCGTCGCCGGATGGATCCGCTCGCGGACGAGGGCCATGTCCTCGGCCACGCCGAACGACGCACCGTGGTTGAGGACGATCATCGGCGCCTGTTCGGCGGCGGCGTTGACACCCCACGGCACGGTCGGGGTCGTGGACGAGCAGATGACGTTCGGCTCGCGGACGAGGCCGATGACGTCGGGCACGTGCCCGCCGCCGCTGCCCTCGACGTGGTACGCGTGCACGGTCCGTCCGGCGATGGCTGCGACGGTGTCCTCGAGCTCTGCCGTCTCGTGCAGGCCGTCGGTGTGCAGCGCGACGGTGACGTCGTGCGCGTCGGCGAAGCGCAGGACATGGTCGATGAGCTCCGGGTGGGCGCCGTAGTCCTCGTGGATCTTGAAGCCGCACGCCCCGGCCTCAAGGAGCGCGTCGAGCGAACCGTCGTCCTCGGCCCTCGCGCAGGCGGCCAGCCCGACGTTGACCGGCCAGGCGGCGGTCGCCTCGAGCAGCCGACGGATCGCGGCGGGCGGCTCGTCGAAGCCGGCCGACAGGAGCGTGGTCACCCCGCCCGACAGCGCGGCCGGCATGAGCTGGGGGCTGATCAGGTGGACATGCGAGTCGACCGCCCCGGGGGTGGCGATCAGGCCGTAGGCCATGACCGGCTGGGTGTGCGGTCCGATGGGCAGGTCGATGCCGCCGCTGACGGCCTCGTTGCCGGCCCGCCCGACGCCGACGATGCGGCCGTCCTTGATCCCGATGTCCGCCTTGACCGCCCCGACGAGGGGATCCAGCACGAGCGCGCCCGCGACGACCGCGTCGAGTTCCGAGTCCGACGGCCGGCCCTGGGTCGCGCGCGGGCGGAGCGTCTTCGCGTAGCCCCACATCGGCTCGTCGCCGGGCGCCTGGCGATCCTCGGCCACGCGGACCCACAGGTCGGTGTCGCCGAGGCGCACCCGGTCCCCGGTCGTCGGGCCGTAGCGGGCCAGGCGCTCCTCCGGGGAGAGACCGGTCACCTGGCCCGCCGGAGGGTCACGGTCCGCGTCTCGCCCGGCGCCCAGCGCTCGCTCGATCCCGCCGGAAGGTCGAGGTGATAGCCCTCGGCCGCGGATCGGTCGAACTCGAGCCGGCGATTGACGAGGTGGAACGGGTAGTGGCTCGACACGCGGATGACCCGGGTGGAGGTGCTGCGCACGGCGATGGTCGATCGCTCGCCGGTCGGGTCGAGGCGAGCGTCGTGGGCGGGATCCCCGTCGGCGCGCCGGATGGCGCCGGGGGCGTCATCGCCGGCCGGCCCGAGCGGCTCGAGCAGGACCACCAGTCGGGCGCCGTCCTCCATCAGCACCTCCAGGCGGACCTCGTCGACGAGGGCCGCGACGCCCGGCAGGACCGACTCGGGCGCGACCGCGGCGCGTCCGGCCGCCTCCACCTCCGCATAGGTCGCTCCCGCCCTCGCCGCGTCGAGCATCGCGTCGCAGATGAGGGCGACCGCCTCCGGGGCGTTCAGCCGCAGGCCGCGGGCACGCTGACGCCGGGCGAGCTCCGCCGCGGTGAAGATCAGGAGGCGCTCCTCCTCCCAGGCGGTGAGGCGCATGGCCGCATCGTAGCGACCGGCCGGGAGTTCGGGAGCGCCGCGGCCGATCCCTTCAGCCGGCGTCGATGCCGGCCGGCGCCGGGATGGCGGCCAGCCCGTCGAGCGGGACGGCGACCGGGGACGCCGCCTCGCCGGCGGGGGCGCCGGGCAGGGCCATCGGCGCGTCCGCGGACGACGGATCCGGCCGGAGGCGCGCGTACATGACCACGCCGACGGCCGAGGTCGCGGCGCACAGCGCGAGGCCGAGCGTGACGTCCACCAGACCGGCCTGCAGCAGGGCGCTCATCAGGAACGCGGCGACGATCCCCCGCGCCCCGGTGATCGCGTTCAGGCCCGCGCTTGCCGGCGCCCTGGCGGCCAGCGGCGCGAACTCGCTCATGGCCGACGCGAAGCCGAGGTCGATCGACGCCGTCGCGATGCCCGTGGCGATGGCCGCGAACCACAGGAAGGTGACGTCGGGCGCGACCGCGTAGGCGAGCAGACCGGCCAGTCCCGCGGTGCTCCCGAGGCGGATGACGACGAGCGAGCCGAGCCGGTCCGACAGCGCGCCCCAGACCGGGAACGACACGGTCGTGGACAGCGCCGCCAGGACGCCGATCACGCCCACGTCGGCGAGCGACAGGTCGAGCCGGTCCACGTGGACCAGGGCGAACAGCGGCGCCGCCGCGATGAGGCCGCCGCCATAGAACGCCTGGGCCATGGTGATGCGGCTCAGGATCGGCAGGCTGCGCAGCGCCTCGAACGACTGGCGGGCCGTGTAGGTCGGGGGCCGTTCGGTCGATCGGGCGCGCAGCCCGACGTAGCCCACCGCGCACACGATGCCGACCAGCCCGGCCATGGCCACGGCGCTCGGACCGCCGAGGCGGTCGGCGAGGAGTCCGCCGGCGAGGGCGGCGCCGCCGCTCGCCGCCGCCCGGCCCATGCCGACCACGCCGACCATCCGCCCGACGAGCCGTGCCGGGTAGATGACCGTCCACAGGCGCAGATGGAACGGCGACCCGAACGACAGGCTGACCCAGAACACGAGGGAAGCCACGATCATGACCAGCGGCGTCGGCACCAGCAACAGGACGAGCAGCGCCGCCGCGCCGACCGCGCGGAGCAGGGCGAGCTGTGCCGGGGTGCGCGGTCCGATCCGACCGGCGAACGCGCCGAGGAGATTGCCGACGAACGGGGCGGCCACGAGCGCCGCGATCCCGATCGGCTCCAGCCCGCCGCGGCGGGCGATGGTCGGCAGGAGCGCCGTGACCATGGCGGTCGTCACGCCCACGCCGACGGCGGCGACCAGGTCGAACGCCAGGTTGCGCCCGACCGCGCGCTGGTGCGGTGAGGGATGGAACGATGGCCGGATCACGACGGGTACCTCGAGCAGCCCTGCAGGCCTGCGAGGTGAGCTGACGGGCTCGGCGTGGGATCGCCGTCGCGGACGCTCCGCGATTTGCCCCGACAAAGGGATGTGGGTCCCCCGTCCTCGGTGAAGAGGTTCGGCCACCGCGCACGATAGCAGGTGGCGGCGGATCGATGGGTAGGCCGATGGTCCCGGTCACTGGACGTGGCGACGGTCGATGGTAGGATAGGGGGACCGAACCGACGTTCGGTCCTGTGGGGATGCGTGGTTTCGACAGGGCTTGGCTGTCGGGGAGCGCGAGCCGGGGATGCTGCTCAGGCCCCGTCAACAAGGCAGCAAAACGAAGTACCTGGCAACCGCCAGTCGACTCTCGCTCTCGCCGCTTAGGCGGTAGAGTGAGCGTGGAAGCGACCTCCGCCTTGCGGGTCGTGGAAGCGTCATCAAGTGAGGCTGCGATCCGGACAAGCGACGCGTAGTCCGGAGTCAAGCCCGATCTAGGGACACGCGACTGGACCGTTCGGCAGGTTGCCGATGTTCGTCCGGACGGTCGACGACAAACCATCGGACACGCTCGTAGTGGTCTCCGGCGAAGGGTCCTGGACGGGGAGTTCGACTCTCCCCCATCTCCACCACACACATCCGATGGAGCCCGCGCGGCTGTCACCGGCCTCAGGCGCCGGGTCGGGCCGCCCGGCTGTAGACGAGGACGGTCCGCTCGTAGGTGATGACCGGCTCGTCGCGCTGGTTGCGCCCGGTCGTCCGGACGCGCACGAGACCCTGGCCCGG
>JBKHXL010000084.1:0-26128 GCA_046566045.1 Candidatus Limnocylindria bacterium | reverse complement strand
CTCGACCACGTCGGGCGTGCGCAGCAGCGGCGTGGCGGCCATCGGTCCATCCCCTCCCCGCGGACCGAGGGCCTCGGGCGACATCGCGAACGCTGGACCGACCCTACCCGCGTGTCCAGACGAGTTGCCCACAGATCTCGTTAAGGATCGGACGCGATGTCGGAGATCGTGGAGGCGCCACGCGGAGTTCCCTGCACCGAGAATCCGTCAGCCCGCGGCCTGCGCGCCACGGGCTGACGATGAGGAGGATGCGCTGCAGGCCGCCGGTCAGGCAGCCGATGTGCGAAGGTTCAGCGGATGCCGAGGGCCGTCGACGCGAACCGGTCGACCTGCCAGTCGCGGGAGTCGGCCCCCCAGCGCATGGCGGCGGCACCGAAGATGGCGAAGGCGGCGACGATGGCCGTGAAGACGATCAGAGCGGGCATGTGATGGGACCTACCGTTGGGCGTTGTGACGTGAACGACGATACTTGGCCTATTGGACTATGTCAACCGAGATGACGCCCTCCCCGGAGCCTGGACGGCCACCTGGCGGTCTGGATGTCGAGCGGGACTCGGATGTCCCGATCTCCACCCAGATCTACTGGCAGCTGGCCTACCAGATCGACTCCGGTCGCCTCCTGCCGGGTTCCCGCCTGGCTCCCGTCCGGGAGCTCGGCGCCGCCCTCAGAGTGAACCCCAACACCATCCGGGCGGTCTATCGACGCCTGGCCGATGCCGGGTACGTCATCAGTCGCCACGGCGCGGGGACACATGTCGCCGACCGGCCGCCCCAGAAGCGCAGCGCCGAGTCGCTGGCCGGCATCGTCTCGGAGATGCTCCGCCGCGCCGCCCATGCCGGCTATACCGCCGACGAGGTGGCCGCCGCCACGTTCGCTGCGGCCACGGAACGCAAGCGCCCGGGTCCGCTGGTCCGGGTGCTGTTCGCGGAGTGCACGAGCGCCGACGCGGGCTACGACGCCGAGCGCCTGGTGGACGCCTTCCCGGACCTGATCGAGGTCGAAGGCGCGCTCATCGACGACCTGCCCGAGCGCCTGGAGCGATTCCACTACGACCTGGTCGCCACGACCACCTTCCACGCCGACGAGGCGCAGGCCCTGGCCGCCGGGCGCGTCCCGGTGGTGGCGATGCTGGTGGGTCCGGGCTACGTGGAGCTCGTGCACGAGATCGCCATGCTCCCCGAGGGCTCGACCGTGGGCCTCGTGTGCGCCTCCTCGCGGGGCACGGACAACATGCTCGAGACGCTGCAGTTGTCGGGCGCGACCGGGCTGCGCATCGAGACCGCCCTGATCGACGACCCGGCGGGCCTCGAGCGGGTGGACGCGACGGCGGACCTCATCCTGCTGTCGCGCGACGCGCTGAACGCGGGCCTGGACGGGCGACTGGACCGCTCGGACCGCATCCGGCCGTGGACCTACGACTTCGACCCGGCCGGCCTCGAGCTGCTGCGGCGCGCCATCGACCACGTCAACGCGACGCGCCGGACGGAGGCCGCACCGGCATGACGGGCGAGCCTCGGCCGACCGCGTTCCACGTGCGCCGCACCGCGCGCCAGCGGTACGGCATCGAGGGCACGCTCATCGGGCTGCGCGGCGACCTCGTCCTCGCCGACCTGCCGGCCATCCGCCGCGTCGCGGCGCGGATGAACGCCGAACGGGCATTCGGTGCCCCCGGCGTGGGGGCCGGCGAGATCGTCGCGCTGGGACTGCTCCATGAGGTCGGCCATCTGCTCATCGCCCGCTACGACGCCACCCGCCGGCCGGGAGCGATGGGTCACGCCCTGACCGGCCTGCGGGAACGCCTGGGGCCGCGGGCGGCTGACGACCTCCTCGACGCGTTCGGCGCCGCCTTCCCGGGAAGCGGAACGGAGCCCGAGCCCGCCGTGGCCCGCCTCGAGGAGCTGCTCCTGACGCGGATCGCCAATGAGAACCCGGCGATCGGGCCGCTGCGCGAGCTGGTGGACGACCGGATCCTGGCGGAGGGCACGCGTTACGAGGACGCGGTGGCTTCGCTCGAGGCGGCGTTCGCCCGGAGCGGCGACGAGCCGGCCTTCGGCCCCGGTGGGGAGTCGCTCGTCGAACTCATGCGCGCCCCCGCCCGCCAGGCCCCGACGTCGCTGACCGCCCAGCTGCGCTACGTCCGCGAGCACTGGCTGGGCCTGCTCGGGGACGGGCTGGCCGAGCTGATCGCCCGCCTGGACGTCGCCATCGGCGTGCTGGTCGAGGAGGAGCGCGGCCTGCACCGGCGCTTCGGGGGCGGCCCGGGCGGCGAGCGCGGCGAGGTCCACGCGCCGTCGTTCGCGGGCGCCGCGGACGAGCCGGAGGCGTTCTCCAGCGACTCGGCCTGGATGCCGCGGGTCGTGCTGATGGCCAAGAGCACGTACGTCTGGCTCGACCAGCTGTCGCGCCGCTACGGGCGACAGATCCGGACACTCGACGCCATCCCGGACGGCGAGCTCGACACGCTCGCCCGTTGGGGCGTCACCGGCCTGTGGCTCATCGGCCTGTGGCAGCGCTCGGTGGCGTCGGAGCGGATCAAGCGCATGCGCGGCAACCCGGACGCGGTCGCGTCGGCCTACTCGCTCGACGATTACCGCATCGCCGACGACCTCGGCGGCGAGGCCGCCTACGCCGACCTGCGCGACCGGGCCTGGGCCCGCGGCATCCGGCTGGCCAGCGACATGGTGCCCAACCACATGGGCATCGACTCGCGCTGGGTGATCGAGCACCCGGACTGGTTCCTGTCCGTGCCCGAGCCGCCCTACCCGGCCTACGCGTTCAGCGGTGCCGATCTCTCCCCGGACGAGCGCGTCGGGGTCGTCCTCGAGGATCACTACTGGGACGACTCGGACGCGGCGGTCGTGTTCAAGCGCTTCGACCGCTGGAGCGGCGACGAGCGCTACATCTACCACGGCAACGACGGCACGAGCTTCCCGTGGAACGACACCGCCCAGCTGGACTTCCTCAAGCCCGAGGTCCGCGAGCGCGTCATCCAGGTCATCCTCGACGTCGCCCGACGCTTCCCGATCATCCGCTTCGACGCCGCGATGGTCCTCGCCCGCAAGCACATCCCGCGGCTGTGGTGGCCGCTGCCCGGCGCCGGCGACGGGATCCCGTCGCGCGCCCAGTACGCGCTGTCGCAGGCCGAATTCGACGCCCGCATGCCGGTCGAGTTCTGGCGCGAGGTCGTGGACCGGGTGGCGGCCGAGGTACCCGGCACGCTCCTGCTGGCCGAGGCGTTCTGGATGCTCGAGGGCTACTTCGTGCGCACCCTCGGGATGCACCGCGTCTACAACAGCGCGTTCATGCACATGCTCCGCGACGAGGACGGAGCGGGCTACCGACGGCTCATCAAGGAGACCCTGGAGTTCGACCCGGAGATCCTCAAGCGCTACGTCAACTTCATGAGCAACCCCGACGAGGCGACCGCCGTCGAGCAGTTCGGCAAGGGCGACAAGTACATCGGCGTGGCCATGATCATGGCCACCCTGCCCGGCCTGCCGATGCTGGGCCACGGCCAGATCGAGGGCTTCGCCGAGAAGTACGGGATGGAGTTCCAGCGGGCGACCCGCGACGAGCAGCCCGACCCCTGGCTGGTCGAACGCCACGAGCGCGAGCTGTTCCCGATCTTCCACCGGCGCGCCTGGTTCGCCGAGGCGTCCGACTTCCTGCTCTACGACCTGCTGACCGACGACGGCGCGGTGGACGAGGCGGTCCTGGCCTATTCGAACGGGACCGGCCCCACGCGCTCGCTGGTCGTGTACCACACCCGTTTCGGCTCGACGACGGGCGCGATCCGCGAGTCGGCGGCATACGCCCGCAAGCTCCCGAGCGGGGCGAAGCGGCTGGTCCGGCGGTCACTGGCCGAGGGCCTGGGCCTGTCCAACGACCCGGCCCTGTTCGTGTCCTTCCGCGACGCGCGGACCGGCCTCGAGTACCTGCGCTCGGCGCGCGAGATCTGGGAGCGCGGCTTCCGCCTCCACCTGGAGGCCTACGAGGGACACGTCTTCTGGGAGTTCCGCGAGGTGCTCGACGGATCGGCCGGCCAGTGGCGCCGGCTGGCCGAGCGGCTGGGTGGTCGTGGCGTGGTCTCGCTCGAGGGGACCCTCCGCGATCTGCAGCTCGAACCCGTCCACGGGCCTGCCCGCGACCTGTTCGGCGGACCCGAGGTGGCCGCGCTGCTCGTCGACGCCGCGGCGGCCATCGATCTCGGGTCGATGGCGGAGCGCTACGAGCGCCTGCTGACCGCCATCGCCGAGGCGACGGGGCTGACCGGGGCGACCGATCCGGCCGGGCTCGCGGCGGCCGTCGCCCGACGGTCGGAGCTCGCACTCGCCCACCTGCGAGCGACGACGGAGTCGGCGGCCGATCCGCTCGGCCGCGAGGACCGGGCGGCGCTCGTCGGCTGGCTGGCCCTGGCCCGGACCGGCGAGCTGGCACCGCGGGCGGACGTGGCCGCGACGTCCCTCGCCTGGTACGACGAGCTGCGCCTGGCCCCGGTGCTGGCCGCGGCGTTCCGATCGGCCGGCCTCGACGAGGGTGGCGCGTGGGCCGCCGCGGACCGGGTCCGGGTCCTGCTCGGCCTGACCCGGCCGTCCGAGGTCAAGGGACGCGGCGCGGCCCGCGACGCGCGGCTGCTCGAGCGCTGGCTGGCCCGCCCCGCCATCCGCGACGCGATGGGCGTCAACACGTGGGAGGGCGTCGAGTGGCTCGACCGCAGCCGCTTCGAGTCCCTCCTCGCGTGGGCCGCGCGCCTGGATGCGCTGACCAGCGGCCAGGCGCCCGACACCGTCCTGCCGGCCCGCCTCGCGGCGGCGGCCGAGACCGCCGGCTACCGCCTCGACCGCCTCCTCGCCTCGTTCGCTTCGCCGTCACCTGCCCGGCGCGCCCGGGCCGCGCCGCGCGGTGCCACGCCCGGGCGTGCGCCGCGCGCCAAGCGAACCTAGCGGCCCGTCGGGCGCCGGAAGCCGGTCCAGGTCCCCGCCGCCCACTCGGCCTCCAGCGTCGCCATGATGGCCTCCAGTCGCGGGCCCTCCAGGTCCGGGTACAGCCGCCGCAGCAGGAAGCGCGCCCGCTCGAGCTCGGTCATCTCGCCTGCCCGGTCGGCTTGCGCCCAGACGCGTGCGAAGCCGTTCGCGCGCAGGCGTCGACCGGCCTCCCGGCGGGCCGCCACACCCGCCGCGATGAGCCGCTGGTCGAGGATGGCCTGTGCGCTATCGATCGTCACGGAAGCGCTCCACCAGTTCGGCCACACCCAGGGAAGCAGCATACAGGTCGATGTGCGCCCAGTCGAGGTCGCGCGTGACGCGCACCACCGATGCGGCATCGCGGACCTGCCGTTCGGAGGTGCCCCCGCCGGACCAGGCGAGCTTGGCGAGGATCAGGTCCTCCGGCGCGATGAACCAGGCGGACCCAAGCACGGCATCATCCATACGGCGCCGGCGCTGGAAGGCCGCACGGCCCCACGGATCGTCAGGCCTGGTGATCAGATCGGCCTTGCGGATCTCGGTGCGGTGGATGACCGAACCGTATCCGCGCCCGTCGACGACAGTGAGGTCGCTGACCAGGTAGGCGCCCTCGAACGCCGGGCGGATGACGGCCTCGTAGTCGGCGATCGAGAGGTCGGTCACGATGTCGATGTCCAGCGTCTGCCGCGGCTCGGCCCACACCGAGAGCGCCTCCGACCCCGTGATGTAGTACCGGACACCGGCACGCTCCAGGCGATCGAGGACATCGCGTTCGATGGATGACACGCCGACGCCGCTCAGCCGAACAGGATGCGGCGTAGCAGGGACGTCGGCGGAGCGCCGTGGGCGATGACCCGCTCGAGATGCTCGCGGTAGCGGAAGCCCGGCGTCTCCCCGAAGCCGCCCGGCAGAGGCCCGGGCTGGATCGCGTCCGGGTCGGCGCCGACGGCGGCGGCTGCCCGGCGGCGCGCCTCGAGCTCGATGTCCCACATCTCCATCGATCCCGCGAAGTACGTCGACAGCTGCGTCGACGACAGGCGGGCCCGGGTGTACTTGCTGCGCGCCTCGGCCTCCTCCTGGAAGCCGCCCTGGACCTGGAGCTGCACGACGCGCTCCTCGGACATCCCCTCGACGTGGATCTTGGCGTCGATGATCGCGTTGGTGATCGCGCGCAGATAGAACTTCCAGTGGGTGAGCAGGAGGGCCGGGTCGTCGGCGCCGTAGCCGACGTCCATCATGACCTGGGTCACGTACACGGCCCAGCCCTCGGCGAAGACGCCGCTCCAGAAGACGGACCGCGGCAGGGATCCCGACCGGTTGGCATAGACGCCCTGGAGGTAGTGACCCGGCACGGCCTCGTGGATGGTCAGCAGCCGGAGCATGCGGTCGTTGTCCTCGCGCAGGTACGACTCCTTGCGCTCGGGCGACCAGTCGTCGGGCATCGGCGTGATGGCGAAGAAGCTCGTGAGCCCCTTGTCCAGCGGGCCGGGCGAGATGAGCATCGCGCCGCCGAACGCGCGCAGGAAGACCGGCGTCCAGCGGATGTCGAGCGGTTCGTCGGCGAGGCCGATGAGGTCGATCTGGCGGCAGAACGCCTCGATCCGCTCGTTCTCGGCGCGGCAGTAGTCGAGCAAGGCCTCGGCCGGCTGGTGCTGGTCGGCGATGGCGTCGAGGGCAGAGCGCACGAGCTCGTTGGGGTCCTCGGGCATCGGCTGCCCGGGTCGCCAGCGCTCCCAGCCCGCGGTCGCGAGGCGGACCATCTCGGCCCGGACCGCGACGTACTGGGCCTCCGCCTCGTCGATGAGCCGTTCGGGCGTGAGATGCTCGGCGCGCATCGTGTGGCGGAGCTTGGCGGCGAACAGATCGCGCCCCAGGCGACCCTCGCCCTCGGCGGCGGGCAGGACGGTCGAGCGCAGGTGCTCGGTGAATCCGGCCAGCGCCCCCTTGGCGGCCGTGGCTGCCGCCTCGAGGCGCGGTCGCAGGCCGGCGAGCATCTCGTCCCCGGCCTCGGCGCCGCGCTTCGCCTCGGCCAGCGCGTCGTCGATCAGCTCGTTGACGCCGGGCAGCTGGGCGATCGCCGTCTCCGTCTGGAGGCGCCCGACCGGGCGACCGTCGTCCGTCGGGCCGATGGCGGACGCCGCGTCCGCGAGCAGGGCCGCCATGCCCTCGAGACGTTCGGCCACGCTGGTCAGGCGCGCGGCGAGCGGGGCGAACTCGCGCGCGACGAGCGGGAACAGGCCCTCGCCCAGCAGGTAGACCCAGACGAGCGGATCCCAGCGCTCGTCCTGCAGCTCCGCCAGGCCGAACCGCTCGGCCTCCAGCTCACCGACGATCAGGTCGCGGTCGATCGCGTCGGTCGCGTCGAGCGTCGAGGCGTCGAGGTCCCGGAACGTCGCCAGCCACCGGTCCGTGAACGCCAGCGCGGCCGCGTGGCCGGCCTTGCTGGCGTCCGGCCAGCGGCCGTCGAATCGATGGTCGCCGATGCTCGTGGCGGCCACCGGGTAGGTGGCCCCGAACTCGTCGAGGAAGGCGGAGAACAGGTCTCGGAAGTCGGTCATGGCGGCGAGTCTACGGCTACCATCCGGACCATGCCTGCCCAGACCTGGGTCCTGCCCGTGACGCTGGAGGGCCCGGTCGTCCGCATGGAGCCGCTGGCCGAGCGCCACCTCGACGACCTGGCCCGGGTGGCGTCCGACGCGGCCGTGTGGCGGTGGACGATCGCCCGTCCGATCGATGACACGACGCTGCGCTCGTGGCTCGACACCGCGCTGGCCAACGCGGCGGCCGGGACCGAAGTGCCGTTCGCGACCGTGGACGTCGGCACGGGCCGCGCCATCGGCAGCAGCCGGTTCATGTCGATCGCGCCTGAGCATCGGCGGCTGGAGATCGGCTGGACGTGGCTGGGGACCGCCTGGCAGCGCACCGGCGCCAATCGCGCGGCCAAGTATCTCCAGCTGCGCCACGCCTTCGAGACGCTCGGCGCCGAGCGGGTCGAGTTCAAGACGCACGCCCGCAACCTGGCCTCGCGCGCCGCGCTGCTGGGCATCGGGGCCACGTTCGAGGGTGTCCTCCGCCACCACACGATCATGCCCGACGGGTCGAACCGCGACTCCGCCTTCTACGGGATCCTGGCGGCCGAGTGGCCGCGCGTGCGGGCCGGGCTGGAGGCCTCGCGCGAGCGATGACGGGGCCCGTCCGGACCATCGACTACCACACGGGCGGGGAGCCGTTCCGCATCGTCACCGCGGGCGTGCCGCCGCTCGAGGGGCGGACCGTGCTGGAGCGCCGGGCGTGGGCCGCGGCCAACCTGGAGCGGGTGCGGCACCTGCTGGTGGACGAGCCGCGCGGCCACGCCGACATGTACGGCGGCTTCGTCACCCCACCCGACGACGAGGGAGCGGATCTCGGTGTCGTGTTCTTCCACAACGAGGGCTACTCCACGGCCTGTGGGCACGGGACCATCGCGCTCGTCACCTGGGCGATCGAGTCGGGCGCGCTGCCCGGGCCGGAGGTCGTCGTCGACGCGCCGTCGGGGCGGCTGCGCTGCACGGCCCGCCTGGACGCCTCCGGACGGGTCCGGGACGTGCGCTTCGAGAACGTCCCCTCGTACGCGCTCGCGCTCGACGTGACCGTGCCGTCGTCGCGCGGCCCGCTGACCCTCGACATCGGGTTCGGAGGCGCCTTCTACGGGTCCCTCGACGTGCGCTCCCTGGGACTCCGGGTCGAGGCGCGGGCGCTCCCGGAGCTCATCGGCCTCCAGCGCGAGCTGCGCCCGGCGCTCGATGCGGCGGTGGCCGCCGTGCATCCGATCGAGCCGGAGCTGCGCGGGATCTACGGCGTGATCTTCTGGGAGCCGCTGGGCGACGGGGGCGACGGGGGCGACGGGGGCGACGACGGGGGCGGCGGCAGCGCGGGCGGCGGCGGCGGCGGGGGCGGCGGCGGCGGCGCGGAGCAGCGCAACGTCACCGTCTTCGCCGACGGGGAGGTGGATCGCTCACCGTGCGGCTCCGGCACGAGCGCCCGGATGGCCATCCGCCACGCCCGGGGCGAACAGGCCGTCGGCGACGCGTTCACCCACCGCTCGATCGTTGACAGCGTGTTCGAGGCCGGCATCTCGGGCGTGACCGAGGTGGCCGGCCTGGCCGCGGTGGAGACGTGGGTCCGCGGCTCGGCGTTCCGAACGGGCGAGCACACCTTCGAGCTCGATCCGCGCGACCCGCTCGGGACCGGCTTCCTGCTCCGCTAGTCGGGCGCGGTATGCTCCCGGCCTGCCGACCGGCGTCACACGGAGGAGCACACGGATGATCGGTTTCCTGATCCGGACCGCGGCGACGGCCATCACCTTCGCCATCGTCGCCTATCTCTACGACGGCATCTCCTACGGCGACTCGATCCCGACCCTCATCGTCGTCGCGCTCATCGCCGGCGCCGTCAACGGGTTCGTTCGGCCGATCGTCGAGCTCTTCGCCCTGCCCCTGACGCTGACGACCTACGGCCTGTTCGGCCTCGTCCTGAATGCGGCCGCGCTGCTCGTGATCGCGTTCGTGGCGAACCTCGCCGGCTTCGAGTTCACGGTCGGCGGCTTCCCGCCCGACTTCGGCCTGTCCACCATCGTGGCCGCCGTCGTCGCCAGCGTCGCCCTCTCGATCGTCGGGTCCATCGTCCACACGGTCGTCCGCGACTGAGCGCGCTCCCGGCCATCGAGGCGTCGGTCGCGGCCCACCTCCGAGCCGCCGCCCGACGACGCGCGACGCCGTTCTACGCGACCGACCCGGTCGCCCTGGCGCGGGCGGCCGGCGCGGTCCGCGACGCCTTCCCGGACCCGTGGCTGCGCCACTACTCGGTCAAGGCGAACGACACGCCGGCAGTCATCGCGGCGGTGGCCGCCCACGGCTTCGGCGCGAACGTCGTGTCGCGCGGGGAGTGGGCGTCCGCGACCCGGGCCGGGGTGCTCGACGCCGCCATCACGCTCGAGGGCATCGGCAAGACGACGGCCGATCTCCGCGCGGCGGTGCGCGCCGCCGCCGACGGCCACCCGCTGCGCTGGGTGGCCCTCGAGTCACCCGAGGAGGCGGCCGCGCTGGCGGCGCTGGCCGCGGCGGCCGGTGTCCGGCTGGACGTCCTGTATCGGCTCAACCCGGACGTGGTCCCCGAGACCCAGCCCGGGCTCGCGGTCGGGTCCGGTGCCGCGAAATTCGGCATGACCGAGACGGAGATCGGGGCGGCCATCGCGGCCGGTGGAGGGCCCGACGGTCCGCTGCGGCCGCGCGGCGTGCACCTCCACGTCGGCTCGCAGCTGGGGGCGGTCGACGCCTGGCGCGACGCCGTGCGCAAGGGCCTGGCCCTGACCGCGCTGTGGCGCGGGACCATCGCGACGTTCGACACGCTCGACGTCGGCGGGGGCTTCCCGGTCGCGCCCGCGGGCCAGCCCGTCCCGACGCCCGAGCGGTTCGCCCGCGAGCTGCCGGCGCTGCTCGACGCCATCCCGCCCGACCGCCGTCCCGATCGCCTGGCCATCGAGCCGGGACGGGTGCTCGTCGCGCGGGCGGGCTGGATCGTGGCGCGCGTCCTGCACGCGCGCGAGCGGGGCGGCCGCCTGGTCATCATCGACGCGGGGATGACCGAGCTGATCCGCCCGGCGCTGTACGGCGCGCGTCACCCGATCATCGCCCTGGCCGAGGCCGGGGGCGAGACGATGGCCGGCACCGGCGCCGATGCGGGGGGCGAGACGATGGCCGGGGCCGGGGGCGAGACGATGGCCGGCACCGACGCCGATGCCGCCCGCGACATCGCTCCGACACGGGTCGAAGGGCCGATCTGCGAATCGACCGATTCGCTCGGGATCCACGACCTCCCGCCGCTGCGGCGCGGTGACCTGGTGGCGATCGCCGACGCGGGGGCGTACGCCGCCTCGCAGCGATCGAGCTACAACGGCCGGCCCAGGCCGGCCCACGTGCTGCTGCCCGAGCGGTGACGCGCCTCCGTTACGCTTGGCGCATGTGCCATCTCGCCCGGTCCGTCCGCTCGTCCATCGCGCTGGCAGCGCTGGCGCTGCTGGTCCTGGCCCCGGCCGGCGCGCCGGCGGCCGGTCCGCCCTTCCCCGACCCGGTGGACGGCCAGGCCGTCTACGACACGGCGGGCATCCTGTCCGATGCGGCCATCGCGGACGCCGAGGCCACGATCGACGCGATCGAGGCCCGCACGGCGGCCGAGATCGTGGTCTACACCCAGCTCGTGGACTACGGGGTCACGACCGAGGAGACGGAGCGTCGCGCCATCGCGCTCATCGACCAGTGGGGCGTCGGCCGGGCCGGCTTCGACGACGGGATGGCCATCTTCTTCGACATCGATCCGTCGCTCGAGCACGGCCAGGTCCAGCTGTACGCGGCCCCCGGCTTCGAGACCACGTTCCTGACCAACAGCGAGCGGCAGGCGATCTTCGACGACGACATGCTGCCGTACCTGCGCGACGCGGACTTCGACGGGGCGCTGGGCGTCGCCCTGGAGCGGATCGACGCCGCCGCGACGCCCGAGAACGCCGAGCGCCTGCAGGCCGCCCGCCAGATCAACGCCGTGCTCGGCCTGGTCGGCGCCCCGATCGTGTTCCTGGGCCTGGCCGGCTGGGCCTTCCTGTCGTGGCGGCGCTACGGCAAGGACCCGGTCTACCTCGACTCCCCGTCGATCCTCATGCCGGCCCCGCCGCCCGACCTGACCGCGGCCTCCGGCGCGTTCGTCATGGACGGCGCGTCGAGCCGGCGCGCCCTGACGACGGCCATGCTCGATCTCGCCTCGCGCGGGCTCATCTCCTTCCGCGAGGAGAAGGGCCTGCTGGGCCTGTCCACCAGGGTCGGCGTCGACACGGCCCCGGGGCCCGGCGACCCCGTCGAGGAGGCGCAGCGCGCCCGGAACGCGCGCCGGCCATCCGGTCCGGCCGAGGACGTGGCGCTCCGGCGGCTGCGCGGCATCGACGGCTCGAAGCACTACATCGAGCCCGACGACCTGCCCAAGTTCGGCACCGCCGTGCCGGCATTCGACGCGGCCCTCGAGCAGCATGTGGTGGCCAGGGGCTGGATGGTCGAGCGGCCGAGCAAGGTCATCGGACGGTGGGTCGGGCGCGGCGTGATCGCCGTCGTCGCCGGCGTCGCGGCCCTCATCGTCGGGTTCAATGTGCCCATCTCCGGCCTGGTCATGATCGGTGGGGCGGCGGTGGCCGGCGGGATCGTGATCATGCTGTTCGCCCGTGGGATGCCGACGGTGACGATGCCGGGCGCCATGATCCGGGCGATGCTCCACGCCTACCGGCGAACGCTGCACAAGACGATGGAGCAGGCCCGCTCGATGCAGGAGGTCGTCGAGACGGCCGGGCTCGACTGGCTGGAGACGCCCGACCAGGCCGTCGTCTGGGCCACGGCGCTCGGCCTCCAGGACGACATCGAGGCCGTCCTCAAGCGCTCGCTCGAGGACGTGCAGGCGGGCCGGGCGGCCGTCGCAACGACCTGGTTCCCGGCCTGGTACACGAACACGAGCGAATCGTCGTTCGCGGGCGCAGTCGCGGCCGGCAGCGGGGCGTCGATCTTCTCGGGATCGGCCGTCCCGGACCTGGGCAGCATGATGTCCGCGCTGGGGACCATCGGGAACGCCCCGTCGTCCTCCGGCAGCGGAGGCGGCGGCGGGTTCAGCGGCGGCTCGTCGGGCGGCGGCGGCGGAGGTGCCGGCGGCGGTTTCTAGGGGTCGTGGGCGACGGTGCCGGCGGGCGTTGGGGCGGGGCGCGTCGGCGGGCGCGAGTCGGCGGGGCGCGTCGGCGGGCGCGACCGCGTCGGGGGGCGCGGCCGGGCGCGACCGCGTCGGGGGGCGCGGCCGCGTCGGGGGGGCGCTGGGGCGGGGCGCGTCGGCGGGCGCGGGTCGGCGGGCGCGGGCGGGTCGGCGGGGCGCGTCGGCGGGGGCATCCGGCTGCCGCCCCGGCTGCCGCCCCGGCTGCCGCCCAGGCTGGCGCCCAGGCTGGCGCCCAGGCTGGCGCCAATGCCGCGACGGTGGCGCGTGCCGCCGCGGCCCCGCGACCAGGCTGCGGCCTCGGTTGGCGCCCGCCGCGTTGCCGGCTGGGCCCGCCGCCGTGGCCGGATCGGCCCGCAGCGGCCCGGCTGGGTCATCAGGCGCACGCACCACGCCCGATCGACGCCAGGCTCGGGTCGCCCGTGCACGAAATGAAGCATCTGGAGGCGCATCGCAGGCCCGTCCGACGCGTGACGAGCCCGCCGGCGCCGCGCGATGTCGTGGGCGCGGCATCAAACGCCGCATCCGTGCCACGGCCACGCCCTCGGAGCCTCGATGCGTGCGTTTGATGCACACGCTCGAGGCCGATGCGGCATCAGACGCACGTTCCAGACCGATATGACCCGCGCGACCCGATCCGAGCGGGCTCGTCGGCGTCCGTGGGCGCTCGACGCTACACTCCGGGCATGGGTGCTGTCGAGACGATGGAAGACTTCTTCGAGAAGCTCAATGCCGGCGACCGCGAGGGCGCGGTCTCGCTGATGGACGAGAAGACCGAGATGCGCGTGCACGTCGGCGACAACGTCCAGACGCTGCGCGGCGTGGAGCGGGTGGGTGGCTGGTTCCTGCGCGGCGACAAGGGCCTGCGCATGATCCCGGGCGAGGTGCGCGACACGGGCACGACCTACGAGGCTGACCTGATGGTCGTCCGGCCCGGCGCACCGAGCCAGCACATCGATGCGACGTTCCGGGTGGAGGCGGGCCGGATCACCGCCATCAACATCGCGCCCCGGACGCGCTGACGGCCGGCCCGGCGACGGCCGGCTGGCCCGGCGGCCCCAAGCTGGCCTGACGGCCGGCCCGGCACGGCCTCAGGCGGCCCGACGCGGCCCCACGGCCCCACGCGGCCCCAGCGGCCCGCGGCCCAAGCGGCCCCGCGGCCCCGCGGCCCCACGCGGCCGGTCAGCCCCACCCTACGGTGAGGGCTCGGCCGATCCGCCGGCGTCCGGCACCTCGTCGGGCGGAGCCACCGGGATGATGATCACGTCGCCGACGGCGATCCGGTTCGGGTCCGTGATGGTGTCCGCGTTGGCTTCCAGCAGGTCGTCCAGGGTCAGCCCGAACGATCGCGCGATCCCGGATAGCGTGTCCCCCGACTTGATCGTGTAGGTCTGCGGCGTCGGGGCGGGCACGGGCGTCGGCTCCGGGGTCGCGGTCGGCGCGACCGACTGACGGGTGGGGCTGGCCGTGGGCGCATCGCCGTCCCCACCGACCCCGAGCAGGGCCGGCAGGAAGAACAGCGCGACCGCCGCGATCAGCAGGGCCCCGAACAGGACTGCCACGCGCGGCAGGCCGGGCAGCCCGCCCAGGCCGGCGCGCGTCTTGAGCATCGGGTACGCCTCGTTCCGGCGCGAGCGCTCCCACGACGGCCCGTCGCCCTGGACGTGCTCGCGGTGCGGCCGAGCCGGCGCAGCGGCGCGACCCCGGTCGCTGCGCGTCGAGCTCACCGGCTGCCGGCGGACGGGCAGCGGAGTGTCCCCTGCGTCGAGGTCGTCGACGTCGTCGTGGGCGCCCGGGCGAACGGGTGGCGACGCGGAGGGCCGCTCGCCGCGACCGACCAGCGCGGCCAGATCGGGATCGGGCTCGGCCCCGCGGCCCGGGCGCGGCGACGGCGAAGCGGCCGGACCCGTCGAGGGCGGCACGCCACCGGCGAGCCGATCGGCGGCACTGCCGGCCAGGCCCTGACCCTCCCGCGGCTGCCGGCCGGTGAAGGCCGGTCCGTCGACCGTCGCCGAGCCTGGTCCCTGCGCGATCCCGGCCCACGGCGGCGGTGCCGCCCAGTCGCGCGGCGGGTTCCGGCGCGGCGTGGTCTCGACCGGCTGCTCGTCGCCAGGGCTCGCTCGCCCGCTCCATTCCTCGGCGGCACCCCAGCCGCCCTCGTCATCGGAGCGCGGGGCGCCGGCGCCGGCGTCGGCCGCACCGCGGCCCGCGATCGCGCCGGAGGCTCCCGCGGCCGTCCCGCCGCCCGCGATCGCGCCGGCGCCGGCCGCACCGCCGCCCGCGATCGCGCCGGAGGCTCCCGCGGCCGCCCCGCCGCCCGCGATCGCGCCGGCGTCGGCCATCCCGCCGCCCGCGATCGCGCCGGAGGCTCCCGCGGCCGCCGCCGCTCGGTCGTCGCGGTCCCTGTCCCGCGATCGCACCGCGCCGTCCGACGCCTTGGTCCGGGCGGCCTCGCGCCGGGCCCACGCCTGGAAGGTGGGACAGACCGGGAACGCCGAGGACAGGCAGTAGGCCTCCTGATGAGCCGCCGCCCGAGGCGCGGGTGCGCCCTCCTCCGCGTAGCAGCGGTGGCGGTGATCCGGGCTCGTCGAGCGTTCGTCGCGGTCGTCCTCGAACGCCACGAACGGACAGGCGGGCGGGCCGTCGACGCCTTGGAGCCCTCGCTCGGTCATCGCGCGGATGATACCGGCGCGCAGCCCTTCCCGGGGCGTTTGACACGCTGCACCACCCCTCGGACACTGCACCATACCGAGAGACGAGGGCCGTTCCGCCCCTCCCCGTGCCCGAAGGAGTGCCATGTCTCGTTTCGCCCGCTGGCTCGCCCCGACCACCACCGCCCGAGCCCACTGCGACCTGCCCTGCGGTGTCTACGACCCCGAGCAGGCGCGGATCGAGGCCGAGTCCTGCCACCGCATCAACGAGAAGTACGCGGCCAACAACGACGCGACGTTCCGGACGCGCGCCATCGCGATCAAGGAGCGGCAGGCCGACCTGGTCAAGCATCACCTCGACGTGCTGTGGCACGACTACTTCAAGCCGGAGCACCTCGACGCCGTGCCCGATCTGCACGACCTCTTCTGGAAGGCCACCAAGCAGGTCTCCAAGGTCAAGGCATCGACCGACGCCGCGGACTCGAAGGCGCTCCTCGACATGATCGACGCCATCGACGCCGCCTGGAAGACGACGGGCGGCCTCGAGAAGACGCGGGTGGCCGGACGCCCCGCCTGACCGCCCGCGCCCCGGGCCCCATGCGCATCCCGAGGCCCCGCCGAGCGGCGGGGCCTCGCCGTACCGAATCCCTCCGCCACCGCCTGCGTGGCCCGTGGCGGCTGGCCGTGGCACAGGCCAGCATGGACCCGGTCATCGTCGAGGGCGACTGGCTGCTGGTGGACCCCACGACGACCCGCTGGCCGCGCCGCGGCGCGGTCGTGGCCTTCCTCGAGCCCGATGGCGGCAGCCTGTCGATCAAGCGCGTGGCCGCCGGCCCAGGGGAGCGCGTCCCGTTCGAGGGAGGCTACCTCGAGCTGGCCGACGACGAGGCCTGGTTGCTGGCCGACGCGACCGAGGACCAGGCGGCGGCCGCGGGTCTCGGACCGCCGATCGACTCGCGCCGATTCGGCCCGGTGCCCGTCGCCCTCCTCGTCGGGCGCGTCTGGTTCCGCTACGGGCCGCTGCGCTGCGCCGGCCGGATCGCCCGGGTCAGCCCGCCCGACTGAGCGCCGTCCCGGCGAGGGGCAGGCCGGCGGCCCGGCAGTCCTCTGCGAACGCGGCCTGGGCCTCGAGTGTCGGCGACCAGCGGGTCGGGAAGCAGACGATCCGGTCGAGCCCGATCTCGCGCATCCGGGCCAGCCGGTCCACACGCTCCTGTCCGGCGTCGCGCATCCGCTCGTCACGCTCGTACAGGGAGAAGCGCAGGGTGGCCGGATCGCGACCCTCGGCCTCGCAGCGGGCCCGGACCTCGACCATCCGCGCGACGATGTCGTCGGGCTCGAGGAAGACGTAGTTGAGCTCGTCGGCGTAGCGGATCGCGTACCCGGCGGTCACGTTCCGGCCGTTGCCCCCGACGATGATCGGGATGCGCGGAGACTGGAGTCCCTTGGGCACGTTGAAGGCGCCGCGCACGTGCGCGTGACGACCATCGTACGTCGCCTGGCCCGGCGCGAACATCGCGCTGATGACCTCCAGGTGGTCGCCGAACGCCGCCATCCGCTCGGCCAGCGGCGGGAAGCCGTAGCCGTACGCCCGCCACTCGTCCTCCTTCCAGCCGGCCCCGATGCCGAGCTCGAAGCGGCCACCGCTGATCACGTCGATGGTCGACGACAGCTTGGCCGTCAACGCCGGGTTGCGAAACCCTGCGCACACGACCATGTGCCCGATGCGGACCCGGTGGGTCGCCATGGCGAGGGCCGCCAGGACGGAGAACGACTCGAAGGTGATCTCGTTCGTCGGCGTCGGCACGGTGTGGAAGTGGTCGAACACCCACAGCGACTCGAAGCCGAGCTCCTCGGCCTGCTCGGCCAGCGCGACGGTGCGCGTCCACGCGTCCGCCGGCGCCCAGCCGTCGTACTCGCCCTTCCAGCCCTGGGGAGCCATCAATCCGACCTGCATGTCCGATCTCCGTCTGTGTCGTGGTGCGGCGCCTCCCGCCCGGGTGCGCCTGTCGTATCGGTCCCTTCGGATGAGGCGTCGCATCGGACGGGTCATGCCCGGTGGATGGCCACGGCCAGCCTATCCTGCCCGGATGGATGCTGCCCGCCCGGTCGATCCGACCGCTCCCCTGCCCGGCCCGCCCGACCCGTGGGCATCGACCGACAGGCCGAGCCGGCGCGATGGCCCGCCGTTCCACATGACCGACATGATCGCGGCCGAGCCGGCACTGGCCGCCCGGATCCTGGCTCGCCACGCGGCCCCGGCCAGCGGTGCGGCCCGCCTGGCCGGCGAGATCCGTCGGGCGATCCGCGCCGGCAACCCCGTCGTCGTGACCGGATGCGGGACCTCCGAGCACGGCGCCCTGGGCGCCGCGGAGATCCTGCGCGCCGCGGTCCGCGCCGCCGAGCTGCGCGCCCCCGGGCACGCGGCGCGGGTCGAGCCCATCGCCGCCCAGGCCTTCGAGCTGTCGCTCGATCCGCCGTCGAGCGGCGTCGTCATCGGGATCTCGCACGAGGGGGCCACGGCCGCCACGAACGCCGCCCTGACGGCCGCTCGGGCCGCGGGGGCACGGACGGCGCTCATCACCGTCACGGACCGGTCGCCCGGCGCGGCGCTCGCCGACGTCGTGGTCGAGACCGGCGAGCTCGACCAGAGCTGGTGTCACACCGTCGGCTACGTGAGCCCGCTCGTCGCCGCGACCGCGGTCGGCGCCCACCTGACGCGCAGCGCCATCGACGCCCCGCTGGCGGCGGCGGTCGGAGGCGTTCTGGCCGCCGGGCTGGACCGGGCGCAGCTGGCCGAGGCCATCGCCGCCCGGCTCGCGGGACGCGCGCGGCTGCTCGTGGTCGCCTCCGGCGCCGATCGCCCGGCCGGTCGGGAGCTCGTCCTCAAGGTCGAGGAGGGCGCGTGGCTGCCCGCCGCCTTCCGCGATCTCGAGACGTTCCTGCACGGCCACCTCGCCGGCGCGTCCGAGGACGACGGCCTCGTCCTCGTGCTGGCCGACCGGGACGGCCGACCCGAGCGGGTCGCACGGGCCGCCGGCGTGCTCCGCGCGGCCCGGGTCCTCGGGATCGAGGCGGCCGCCATCGTCACGACCGACGTCGCCGCGGACCTGCCGACCGACCTGACGCCGGCCGGCCGGATCGTGATCCCCGAGGCCCCGGAGCTGCCCGCGCCGATCGCGGCGCTCCTCGGGACGGCCACCCCGCTGCAGCTCGTGACCGAGCGACTGGCCCGCGCCCGCGGCATCGACCCGGACCCGATCCATCGCGACGTGGACCGCTGGCGGCAGGCCGCCGCGGCCGCCGACGAGGCCGACTAGACCCGCCCGACCAGCTCCTCGCCCATGACGTCGATCATGTCCATGTCCCAGGGCAGGAAGTCCTGGAGCATGATCCGGGCCATGCCCGCCGCGGCGAAGCGCTCGAGCTGCACGCGAGCCTGATCCGGGGTGCCGTGGACCCAGCGCGAGCGGCGCTCCTCGAGCCACGCCTCGCCGGTCTCCATGTCCGCGCCGAAGGCCGCCAACAGGGCCGCCTCCCGTGCGGCGACCTCGGCCTCGGTCCGCCCGACGAGGACCCCGGCCATGGTGCTGCGGGCCAGGCTCGCGGGATCGCGCCCGATCGCGGCACAGGCGGCGTCGAGCGCGCGGCCGACCTCCGCCGCCCGGTCCGGGGAGGACGAGCTGAGGTTGAACTCGTCCGCGTAGCGGGCCGCCAGGCGGTAGGAGCGAGGCGAGCCCGACCCGCCGACGATGATCCGAGGACGCGCGCCGCCGTCCGGGGTGCGCGGCCGTCCGGGCACGTCGACCGGACGCGGCCGGAACAGCGCACCCTCGAGGCGCAGGCCGGTGATGCCCTCGTAGCTCCAGCCATCGGGCTCCCCCCACAGGCCGTGGAGGATGGCCAGCTGGTCCTCGAGCAGGTCGGCCCGCTGGTCGATCGGCGGGAAGGCGAGCCCGAGCTGGCGATGCTCCTCCTCGTTCCAGCCGGCCCCGACACCGACCTCGATGCGGCCGCCGCTCATCTCGTCCACGGTCGTCACGACCTTGGCCAGGACGCCCGGGTGGCGGAACGTCACCGGCGAGACGAGGACGCCGAGGCCGATGCGCTGGGTATCGCGGGCGAGGCCGGCGATGACGGACCAGGCGTCGGTGGTCGGCTGGCCGGCCTCGCCCGGGAAGCTCGCGAAGTGGTCGGCCCGGAACCAGGCGTCGAACCCGTTCGCCTCGGCGCGCCTGGCCGCCGCCAGCTGGTCGGCGTAGCGCATCCCCTGCTGGGGCTCCATCATCAGCACAGACTGCATGGGTCCTCCGGGTCACCTCGACCGTCGACGTTGACGGGATGGTCCGTGTCGGTATGATGGTTCACCTCATGCGAACCATCGAGCCGACCAGCGCCGACGCCGCGGCCGCCGACGCCGTCACGGACCGTATCATCGCGAACTTCCGCGACACCGTCGTCGCGCTGCGCTGCATCGGCAGCGAGCGACTGGTGCGGCTCGGCGTGAGCATGACCCAGATCCTCGTGCTGTCCATGTTGCAGCGCCACGGCGACGTGCCGATGAGCCGCCTGGCCGAGCTGATCGACGTGTCGGTCTCGAACGCGACCGGCCTCGTTGACCGGATGGAGGAGCGCGGCTACGTCGAGCGGGTCCGGGTCGCGAGCGACCGACGCGTCGTCATCGTCCGGATGACCGACGCCGGCGCGCGGCTGCTCGACGACATGGAGTCGCTGCGCGAGCACACGCTGCGTGAGGTCCTCGACCGCCTGACCGCCGAGCAGCGCCTCGGCATCGAGCAGGCGACGGCGGACCTGCGCGACGCCATCGCCGGCGCGGTCCCGTCGGCCGCCGACGCGCGCTGACCCGGCCCCGCCTGCCCGCCCCGAACCGACCCGCCCAACCCGCCCCACCCACCCGAGGAGTCGCCCATCCATGGAAGGCCTGCCCATCGAGACCGCCGGTCGCGCCCCGTCGCTCGCCGACGACCCGGCCCTGGGACTGTCGCATCGCGCCAAGATGGAGATCCTGCTGGCGGTCCTGCTGGCGCTCTTCCTGGGGGCGCTCGACCAGACCATCGTCGGCACGGCCCTGCCGCGCATCGTCACGGACCTCGGCGGCAACGAGTACTACAACTGGGTCGTCACGATCTACCTGCTGACGTCGACCATCACGGTCCCGTTCTACGGCAAGCTGTCCGATCTGTACGGCCGCAAGCCGCTGCTCATGCTCGGCGTGACCATCTTCCTGGCGGGCTCGGCGCTGTCCGGGCTGTCGCAGGACATGGCCCAGCTCATCCTGTTCCGGGGCATCCAGGGCGTCGGCGCCGGGGCGCTCTTCCCCATCGCCCTGGCGGTCATCGGCGACCTGTTCACGCCGGCTGAGCGCGGCCGCTACCAGGGCCTGTTCGGCGCCGTCTTCGGTATCTCGTTCATCATCGGCCCGGCGCTCGGCGGCCTGCTCACCGACAACATCAGCTGGCACTGGATCTTCTACGTCAACATCCCGGTCGGCCTGGTCAGCCTGGTCGTGCTCGCCCGCCTGCTGCCCACCATCACGCGCCCGGACGCGTCGCGCAACCTGGACATCCCGGGGGCGATCGTGTTCACCATCGCCATCAGCCTGCTGCTGGTCGGCCTGACCAACAAGCAGTCGGCCGACTGGACCGATCCGTGGGTCGGCGGCCTGATCGCCCTGTCCGCCCTGCTCGGCGGCGTGTTCGTCCTGATCGAGTCGCGCGCCGCGGAACCGATCATCCCGCTCGGGATGTTCCGCGATCGGACCTACACGGCGTCGATCGTGTCCACGTTCTTCGTCAGCTTCGGGTTCTTCGGCGCGATCATCTTCCTGCCCCGCTGGTTCCAGTTCGTCAACGGATCGAGCGCGACGGAGTCCGGCTACCAGATCTTCCCGCTGCTCATCGGCCTGATCGGCAGCTCGATCGTGTCCGGCATCCTCGTGGCGCGCACGGGCCGCTACCGGTCGATCATCCTGTCCGGCCTGGCGCTCATGACCGTCGGCCTCGTGCTGATGACCCAGTTGCGGGCCGACACGCCGGTGCCCGTCCTGTGACTGTGGATGTTCGTCGCGGGCGTCGGCATCGGGCCGACCCTGTCGGTCTTCACCATCGTCGTCCAGAACGCGGTGCCGTTCAGCCAGCTCGGCGTCGCCACGAGCAACCTGACCTTCTTCCGCCAGATCGGCGGGTCGGTCGGACTGGCCATCACGGGCACCGTCTTCGGCTCGCGGCTGCTCGAGGAGATCCCCGTGCAGCTGACCGCGGCCGGGCTGCCCGGGCCGGCCGTGGACGCGTTCGCCGGCCAGGGCACCGCCGCCCTCGACGACCTGGTCGGTGTCGGTGGCGACCTCGGGACGCAGATCCTGGCATCGGTGCCGGCCGCCTTCCGGCCGGCCATCGAGCCGCTCATCCCGGCCATCGTGGGCGGGATCCACGAGGCGTTCAGCATCGCCGTGTCGGCCAGCTTCCAGATCGGCGTGGTGACGACGATCGCCGCGCTCGTCGCGGCCTTCGCCATCCGCGAGATCCCACTGCGCGCGTCCGACGGCCCCGCGCCCGTCACGCCGGACCTGGAGCCCGTCCCGGCATCGGGTGCGTCGGCATCCGTCGGCACCGGAGCGGCTGCCGCAGACTAGGCGCATGGCTTCGGACCCGATCCCCGCGCCGTTCCCGCCCCGCCTCCTCGCCCCGGGCGTCGCGGCCGACGGTCCGGCCTGGCGTGCCGTCCTGCCCGCGAGCGATCTTCCGAAGCAGTCGATGCGGCGGGTCAGCGTCGGAGACCTGGACATCCTGCTCGCCCATACGGACCGTGGTATCGCCGCGGTGGACGATCGCTGCCCGCACATGAGCGCGCCGCTGTCGATCGGCGAGCTCGACGGCTGCATCGTGGCATGCCCCCTCCACGAGGGCCGGTTCGACCTGGCCAGCGGCGACCCGGCCCGGATGCCCACGACCGGCGGACTGGACCCCGACGGGGTGTATCACCCGACCTGGTCGCCGGCCGGACGCGATCCGAAGGTGGACCCACCCGGCAAGAAGGCCGAGGCCCGTCGGCTCACCCGCGTCCGGCGCTTCCGCTACTACCCCGTCCGGATCGTCGACGGCCGGATCGAGATCGCCCTGCCGATCGGTGGCTAGGGCGCCGCGCGCTCCGGCTCCGGGTCGTCGTGCCGCCCGGCCGTCGCGGCGCGGATCCATGCGACCACCTCGTCCGGGTCGTCACTCACGGTCACGAGGTCGAGATCGGCCGGCGAGATGGCTCCGGCAGCCAGGAGCGTGTCGCGGACCCAGGCCAGCAGTCCGGCCCAGTAGTCGGACCCGACCAGCACGACCGGGAAGTGGCGCACCTTGCCGGTCTGGATCAGGGTCAGCGCCTCGAACAGCTCGTCGAGCGTGCCGAACCCGCCGGGCAGGATGACGAAGCCGTCGGCGTACTTCACGAACATCGTCTTGCGCGCGAAGAAGTAGCGGAACTCGACCCCCAGGTCCACGTACGGGTTGAGCGACTGCTCATGGGGCAACTCGATGTTGCAGCCGACCGACAGGCCGCCGCCCTCCTGGCAACCGCGATTGGCGGCCTCCATCACGCCCGGACCGCCGCCGGTGATGACCGCGTAGCCGGCCTCCGCGAGGCGGCGCCCGATGGCCCGCCCCAGCTCGTACGCCGGATCCTCCGGCGCCGTGCGCGCCGACCCGAACACGGTCACGGCGGGCCCGACCCGGGCCATGGCGTCGAACCCGTCCACGAACTCGGACAGGATGCGCAGCGCGCGCCACGGGTCGGAGTCGAGGAAGGCCGGCGGCTTGGGGCGCCGCTCGAGGAGCTGCTGGTCCTCGGTCGCAGTGGCGTTGACGTGCATGCGCTCGGCGGCGTCCCGCGTGATCCGGATGCGGCCGGCACGGCGCATCGGCTGGTCCGAGCCGGGGGCGTCGGCGGTGGTGTCGTGGTCGTGCATGCGGCTAGGATGCACCAGTGCGCAGGCGATGGGCGGGCCCGCCGCCCGTCCTGACCGAGGCGAGCCAGGCGGCCCACGTCGCCTCGGCCCTGCCGGCCGTCACCTCGGTGCCGAAGCGGACGAGCGGCAGGCGCAGCAGGCGCACGTCGGCGAGCAATCGCGCGGTGATTCCCGCGGCATCGAGGCTGAGGTAGCCGAGGCCGGCGTCCCGGTACGCCCTCGAGCCGTCGTCGATGAGCGCGGCGGCGCCCAGCCGGTCGGTGAAGCGACGGAGCTCACCGGGGGCGATCGGGCGCTTGCGCAGGTCGTGGTAGCTCACGACGATGCGGCGCTCGCGGAAGAACCGCTGGGCCGCGCGCGTGGCCGGCGAGTCGTCGAGGCCGAAGACGTGGATGTCGGGCATCGAGCGGGTCGGGGTCTTCGGCAGCGGAGCGGGCATGTCAGCGCTCGCCCCCCTGCGCGGACGGTTCGAGCACGAACAGCGGGATCGCCCGCGCCGTCCGGGCACGATAGACGGCGTAGCCAGGATAGGCCGCCACCGCCTGCTGCCAGCGCGCCTCGTACTCCTCGGGGTCGGTGACCTCGCGCGCCGTGAACGGCCGCACGCCGCGCCGGTGCTCGACGGTGACCGCGCCGTCGGCGCGCAGGTTGTGCGCCCAGTCGGGCATGCGTGCCTTGCCCGCGTTCGAGGCGACGAGGATCCAGCCCGGCCCGTCGAGGACGGCGGCGAGCGGGATGGTCCGTGCCGTGCCCGACCGCCGACCGACCATCGTGACCAGGACCATGTCCATGTCGAGTGCCCGCGAGGCGATGCCCCGACCGCCGGTCAGGCGGTACAGGCGACGATGGATCGGGTGGAACCAGCGATGGGTCAGGACCTCCCCGATGGCGAGGTAGGTCCGACGCGAGAGCGGCTCGACGGGCATCGTCGTCAAGCGTAGCGGGTACCATCGCCACCTACACAGGAGGTCACGCGTGACGGTCTGGTTCACGGTCCGGTTCGACGATCGCCCGGGGTCACTCGCCCGCGTCGCGGGCGCCCTGGCCGAGCGCGGGGTCAACATCACCGGCATCGTCGGGGTCGCCGAGGACACCGACGGCGCGCTCATGCTCACGACCTCGGATCCGGCGGCGACGCGCGAGGCCTTCGCCGCCCTCGACCTGGCGTTCGAGGAGCACGACCCGACCGGCGGTCTCGACCCCGACTCGATGAGCGTCGGCGACCTGCGCCCGGGGGCGGCCGGGCGCGGCTCGCTCGGCTGACCCGGCGACCTCGATGACCCGACGTCGCGCGCCCGAGACGGCCGCCATCCGCTTCGACATCGTCGATTCGGCCACGGCCATCTCGACCGTGGCGACCAGCACGGCCGGCATCGGCGGCCGGATCCGGACGCTGGCCACGGTCCGGCCGATCGCGGGCGACCCGCCCCAGGTCGAGATCGAGCTCGAGGTCGAGGGCGTGACCGAGGACGCGCTGGTGGCCGCGCTGGAGGCCATGGCCGAGGTCCGCGCCGTCCACCGGACGCAGGCCCTGGGCACGGTGTTCGGCAAGCGCATCATCGTCGTCGGCGGCGGCGCGCAGGTCGCCCAGGTCGCCCTCGGGGCGGTCAGTGAGGCCGACCGCCACAACCTGCGCGGCGAGCGCATCTCGGTGGACACGATCCCGCTCGTCGGCGAGCCCAACATCGCGGCCGCGGTCCGAGCGGTCGCCGACCTGCCCCGCGCCCGCCTGCTCGTGCTGGCCGGCTCGATCATGGGCGGGGACATCAGCACGGCTGCGGACGAGCTGCGCGAGGTCGGGATCCCGATCATCGCGCTCAACATGGTCGGCTCGATCACCGATCACGTGGACCTCGTCATCAGCGATCCGGTCCAGGCCGGCACGATGGCCGTCATGGCCGTCGCCGACACGGCCACCTTCGATCTCGAGCGCCAGCGCGGCCGGCGCTACTGAGGCGGACGGGGCCATGCGGATCGCGACCTGGAACGTGAACTCGCTCAAGGCTCGACAGGACGCGGTCGAGGCCTGGCTCGAACGAGCCCGCCCGGACATCCTGCTCATGCAGGAGACGAAGCTGCCCGACCAGGACGCCCCCGTGATGGCCTTCGCGATGCTCGGCTACGACCTCGTCCACCACGGCGAGGGCCGCTGGAACGGGGTGGCCATCGCCGTCCGCCAGGGTCTCGGCGTCGCGGCGATCACCACCAACTTCGGGCTGGGCGGGGTGCGCGACAGCGGTGCCGGCTCGTCGACCGCCTCGAGCGAGGAGGACTTCGACCCGCTCGACGAGGCGCGCATGGTCAGCGCCGTATGCGGCGGGGTGCGGGTCGTCAGCCTGTACGCCCCGAACGGCCGGACCGTCGGGTCGCCGTTCTTCGTCGGCAAGCTGGCCTGGTACGCGCGGCTCCTCGAGTGGCTGCGCGAGACGTGCGATCCGGCCGAGGACCTCGTCCTGGGCGGGGACTTCAATATCGCCCCGACCGACCGGGACGTCTGGGACGCGGCCGCGGTCCACGGCGGCACGCACGTGTCCCCGCCCGAGCGCGGGGCCTTCGAGCGCCTGCTCGACTGGGGCCTGGTCGATGCCTACCGAACCATCCACGAGGAGGCGGGCCGCTACACGTGGTGGGACTACCGCGCCGGCATGTTCCACAAGAACATGGGGATGCGCATCGACCACCTGCTCGTGACCCGTCCGCTGGCCGATCGGGTGGTCGATGCCGAGATCGACCGCGAGGCGCGCAAGGGTCCGCCGGTCCCGTCCGACCA
>JBKHXL010000083.1:0-15396 GCA_046566045.1 Candidatus Limnocylindria bacterium | reverse complement strand
AGGTCGCACGCCCGACGATGCCGCCGAAGATGGACGGGCGCGACGCCTCGATCTGGACCTCCACGAACCCGGGCAGGCCGGCGTACCGGCCGTGGATCGGCGGGATGTACACGTTGACGACCTCGTCGGGATCGGCGTCGTCGAAGCCGTTGGCGCGCGCGATGCGCCGGGCAGCGGTCTCGGCGTCGGTCGCGGACACGAGCACGTGGCGCGCCCCCGCGAGGGCGGCTGCATCGGCGGCGTTCTGCTGGTCGCGCCGCTCGACGAGCATCATCCCGACATCGAACACGAGGGCGGCGATCAGGAGCAGGACGACGATCGATCCCGCGAACAGGACGACGATCTGGCCGCGCCCACGCGCGCGGTCAGTTGTTGACGACAAGGCTCGACTCCGCGGTCACGGTGATGTCCGGAAGGGGCACCAGGGGGATGAGCGGACGGTACGTGTGCGTCGCGGTCACGGTCACGGTCGACCCACGGCCGTTGTCGGGCGCCCATGTCGGGCTGACGGTGACCGTCCCGCCGATGGCGCCGAACGCGGCGGCCCGGACCTCCTGCTTGACGTCCTCGCCGGTCGGGTCGCACGCCGTCGTTCCCGGTGCCGGCGGGCCGGTCGGGCACCCCAGCGAGTTCGCGCCGTTGACGATCGCGTAGCGGGCGCCCTCGCGAGTGGCGTTGTTGAGCGTCTCGTACACGAACACGAAGCGCCCGCCCTCGATGATCGCGAACAGCACGATGAAGAAGATGGGCGCCACCATGGCGAACTCGACCAGGGCCTGGCCGCGGCGGTGCGTCCGGCCGGGGGTCTGGCGGGATCGGGTGGATCGCGTCATGGTCCGGGTGCCGCCGGCGCGAGGTCGATGTCGGTCATCGCGAACGTGCTGTCGCGCCGGATCGTGATCGAGGACGGGAAGCCGACCGTGATGCCGAGGAACTCGATGCTGAGCGGGGCGAACAGGCTGAAGTCGTGGGTCAGCGTGACCGTGACGGTGCACGGCTCCGTCCGCGTGGGGATGTCGCAGCCATCGGTCGGATCGACCGGGCCGCACGGACCGCCGACGCTGGCCGTCATGCAGTACGCGAACGTCGGATTCGCGCAGCCGGTCACGGGGTCGCCGTCGGGATCCGCGTAGTCGGGCAGATCACTGGCTGCGACGCAGGCTCGCCGCTGCATCTCCGCGACCGTGGTGTCCATCGGCGGGCCGGACTGCCACTTCCCCGCCCCGAGGGTGGTGCCGAAGTCGGCCGCCTCGCGAGCCGCGGACTCGATGCTCATCATCGTCGTGTAGACGCGCGCGAAGTCGATGGTCGCCATGAGCAGGATGAGCAGGAGCGGGAGGACGAGCGCGAACTCGACCACGGACTGGCCCCGCGCGCCCTGGCGGGCGCGGCCAGCGCGGGCGAAGGTCCGCCGCGGGGGGTAGGTCGACATGGGCTCCGAGGTCGCTGTGCTGGACCGTCCGCCCCCGGTCGGTGGCATCGCTCTGGGCCGATAGGGTCCCAGCCTGACCTTGCGTCTACCTTGCGTCCAGTACGGATGGGCCCCTCCGACGCAGGCAACGGTGCTCCCTGTCACCGTTCGCGCCCCATCGCGGTGCGCGGATGCACAGGACCCTAGTGCGGTGTCTCGCCCGGCTTGAGCGTCTCACCCGGCTTGAGGGTGTCGTCCGGCTCGGACGTCTCGGGGTCGTCATCGTCGTCCGTCGCGGTCGGGCGCGGCGTGGTGCCGCCACCCGACCCGTCACCGGTCGACTCGGGCGTCTCGCTCGGCTCGGGACGCTCCGATGCCGTGGGCGATGCAGACGGCGATGGCGAAGGAGGCGGCGATGGCACGGGCGCCGGCGAGATCGACGGCTCCGGCGACGGTGACGGGGACGGCGAGGTCGGCGGGGCTGTCGGTTGCTCGGTCGGGGGCGGCGAGGCATCGGGCGCGAGCAGCCCGGCGGCGCCCAGCGCGGCCGCCGTGCCGAGCGATCCGAGGCCGACGGCCGCCACGAGGATCAGCGCGAGCGCCTGGGCACGGATCACCATCGGCCGCCCGGACGTGAAGGCGACCCGCCAGCCCTCGGTCAGGATGGCGAGTGGCGACCGTCGGAACGGACCCGCCACCACGCCCCGTGGCGAGGGCTCGACGGCGATGGCCGCCATCACCCGGTCGGCGAAGTCGCCCGACGGTCCGCTGGCATCCGCGCGGGCAGCGAGCTCCAGGTCGCGGGCCATGGCGAGGTCGTCGGCGAGCTCCGCGTCGGTCAGGCGCGGCCCATCGGGTCCGGCCAGCTCGGCCGGATCGAAGCGGCGGCCCGGTCGCTCGGTCATCGGTCCGCTCCCTCGAGCTGCTGGCGCAGGCGCGCCAGGCCACGGTGCAGGTGCGTCTTGACCGTCCCCAGCGGACGGTCCGTATGGCGAGCGATGTCGTCCAGCGAGGCGTCGGCGAAGAAGCGCAGGGCCACGACCTCACGATACGGCTCGGGCAGCGCCGTCACGGCGGCGCGGATCTCGGTCGCCCGCTCGGCGCGCAGCGACAGCTGCGCCGGATCCGTCCACGCACCAGCCGCCACCGACGTGCGCTCCATCGCGCGGTCGGCGGCCGACGGAGCGTCGACATCGCGGCCGACCGATCCGATCGGCGTGGCCCACGACACGGTCCGACGACGGCTCGCCGTCCGCAGCGCGATCCGGACCGCGATGCGGGTCACCCAGGCCGCGAGCGGCCCGTCGGCCCGCCAGGTCGCGAGCGATCGATAGGCGGTCACGAATGCCTCCTGGGCCGCGTCCTCGGCGTCGCCGAGGTCACCCAGGATCCGATGGCAGGCGCGCACGACCGCGGGCCCATCGCGCTCGACCAGGCGCCGGAAGGCGTCCCGGTCGCCGGCGAGGACCGCCGCCACCACGGCTCGTTCATCGAGACCGGCCGCGTCCTGCGCGGGCCGGCGTTCGTCGTCGCTGATCGGACCCCTCCGTCGACCACCCACCGACCGGATGCCACCGACGGCGGAAGGCTCGGTGCCCATGATGCGGGCACGCGAGCGGTCCCGCCCGGCGTGGTCGGCGACCATCCCGTCGCGGGATCAGTCGTCGTCCGAGTCGTCACCGTGGTCGTCACCGTGGTCGTCGGTGGCGTCGTCGTCGCCGCCCGGACCGCTGTGGTCGTCATCGTCAGCGTCGTCATCGAAGTCGTCGTGGTCATCCGTCGCGCCGGGCGACGCGGTCGCGTCGTCGTCGTGATCGTCGGTCGCGCGAGCGGTCGGGGAGGGATCGGCCGCGGCCCGGGCATCGTCGCCGGCCGCGGTGGCCTCCGGCGTCTCGCTCGGCTCGGGCGTCTCGCTCGGCTCGGGCGAGGCGGACGGCGATGCCGTCGCGCTCAGGCTGGGGGCGGCCGGCGAGTCCGAGGCGGGCGAGACAACGCCGTTCGCGGCGAACACGGCGCCGCCGACGAGGAAGACGCTGATGAGGCCCGTGCCAAGGCCACGGACGAGTCGGGGTTCGAGGCGCATCGTCGCTTGCTCTCCTGTGGAGTCGGGGCCCGGCGGGATGCCTGGGCCGCTCCTCCCTTGAGACACGACGGAGCCAGAAGGTTTCAGGCGTCCCCGGAGGTCGGAGCCACGCCGCCCGACACGGGCGCGACGGCATCCCCGTCGATATCGGCCCCGGCGGGCTCGTCCGCCGACCCGGGCATGTCCGGGTCCTTGGCACCCGCCGTCGGTCCCTCCTCGTCGAGGCTGTCGGTCGGCGCCACGGCGGCGGCCACCTCGTCCTCGGCACGCGGGCCGTCCTGCGCCGGGGCGTCGTCGCGCTCGACGACCACCCGTCCGAGGCCCGCCGCCTCCAGATCCGCCCCGAACGCGTCCGCGTCGCCGACGAGCACGATGGACGCCTCGTCCACGTGCAGGTGGGCACGGGCCGCGGCTGCCACGGCCGCGATGTCGACGGCCTCGATGCGCTCGCGGTAGCGGATCAGCTCATCGATCGACAGCCCGTGGACGGCGAGGCCGCTGAGGGCGCCGACCACGGCCCCGGGCGTCTCGAACCGGAGTGGGAAGACGCCGACGAGGAAGTCGCGGGCGGCCGCGAGCTCGGCCGCGGTCACCGGCTCGTCGCGCATCCGCTCGAGCTCGGCCAGGGTGTCCACGATGGCCGGGACGGTGACCTCCGTGTTGACCGCGGCTCGAGCCGTGAACGGGCCCGCACCGCGGCGCAGGTCGAAGCCGGCGCCCGCGCCGTACGTGTAGCCCTTGGCCTCGCGCAGCTGCATGTTCAGGCGCGAGTTGAACAGGCCGCCCAGGATCGCGCTCATGAGCGACACGGCATGGAAGTCCGCGATCTGCCGCGGCAGCCCGCGGTGGCCGATGCGGATCTCCGTCTGGACGCTGCCCGGGCGGTGCACGACGCGCACGATCCGCCCCGCATCGGACGCCGTGTCCACGGGTGCGCCGGCCGACCATCCGCCGGATGACGCCCAGCCGGCGAAGAGGCGCCGGGCGACGGCGACGACGTCGAGCCCGCCGAGATCCCCGGCCACGATGAGCGAGGCCGCGTCCGGATGGACCATCCGCGCGTGGGTGGCGGCCAGGATGTCGCGACCGAGCCATTCGACCGTCTCGCGGGTCCCGCCCGAGGAGCGGTGATAGGGCGACGACGGCGCGTAGATCGTGCCGACGTAGGCCTCCTCGGCTCGCCGCCGGGGGTCCGCCTGGGCCTGGAGGAGATCGTTCAGGCGCTCGTCGCGCAGCCGCTCGACGTCAGCGGCGGGGAAGGTGGGCCGAAGGAGCACCTCCGCCAGCAGGTCCAGGGCGGGCTCGAGGCGCGAGGCGGGGACGTCGACGCCCGCACTCAATGCGTCCCAGCCGGCCTCCGCATGGAGCGACGCGCCCAGCCGCTCGGACGCTTCCGTGAGCGCGATCGCGTCGTACCGCTCGGTGCCTTCGCTCAGGGCCCGGGCCATCAGGACGGTGGCGCCGCCCTGATCCGCCGGCTCGTCCGCCGCGCCCGCCGGGATGACGACCGTCGCCGACACGAGCGGTCGGCCCGGCAGGTCCGCGACCAGGATCGACAGGCCGTTGCGCAGTCGAGTCGTCGTGACCGAGGGGAACTCGTACGGGCGCGGCGTGCCCGGCTGCGGTCGCTCGGCGACGACCGGCCCGTCGCGCCGGGGCGTCGACGACGCGCTCATGCCGCCACCTCCTCGTCGCCCGCGTCCTCGTCGTCGGCCGGGCGGGCCGCCTCCTGCGTCGTCCCCTCCTCGGTCGGTGGGAGCGCGGGCAGGTAGGTCAGGACGAGCCGGTTGTCGACGCGGAAGGTCGCCGCGGCGACCTCCTGGATCGCCTCCGGGGTCACCGCCAGGTAGCGCGTCAGCATGCGGTTGATGAGGCCCGGGTCATCGAACAGCGTGGCATACATCGACAGGCGGTCGGCGCGCTCCTCGACGCGCTGGAGGGCCCCGAGCTCGTCGGCCTCGATGAGGGCGAACGCACGGGCCAGCTCGTCGGCGCTGACCGGCTCGACGGCAAGGCGCTCGAGCTCCTCGATGAACGCCGCCTCGACCTGCTTGACCGGGATGCCCGGCCGGGCCGTCGCCCAGCCCGCACAGATCGACGCGCCGCCGACGAATCCGAGCGTGAACAGGGCCGTGTCCTGGGCGATCCGGCTGTCGCGCACGAGGCGACGGTGCAGCCGGCTGCCCTTGCCCCCGGCCAGGATCTGACCGGCGACGTCGAGCGCGTCGAGCCGCGGATCGCCGTACATCGGCGCGCGAAAGCCGAGGTACACGCGCGGCAGCGGCACGCGGTCGTGGACGGTCTCACGGATCTCGCTGCCGAGCGTCGGCGGCAGCGACAGGTCGCCCAGGGGCGGGATCGACGGGTTCGCCGGGATCCGGCCGAAGTAGCGCTCGACCGCCTCGAGGACGGCCGCCGTCTCGACGTCGCCGACGATCGACACCACCGCGTTGTTCGGCGCGTAGTAGGTCCGGAAGAACTCGCTGACGTCCTCGAGCGAGGCCGCATCGAGATCGGCCATCGAGCCGATGGTCGAGTGATGGTAGGGATGGCCGGCCGGGTACAGGTGCGCCTGGAGCTTCTCCTGCCACGAGCCGTACGGCCGGTTGTCGTACGACCAGCGCTTCTCGTTCTTGACGACCTCGCGCTGGTTATCGAGGTTCTCCTGGCTCAGCGCGTCGAGCAGCGTCGCCATGCGGTCCGCCTCGAGCCACAGGCCGAGCTCCAGCTGGTGGGCCGGGAGCGTCTCGAAATAGTTCGTGCGATCGAGCCAGGTCGTGCCGTTCATCGTGCCGCCGGCGGCCTGGACGAGGGCGATGTGCTCGGCCTTGGCCACGTGCCTGCTGCCCTGGAACATGACGTGCTCGAAGAGGTGCGCGAAACCGGTCTTGCCCGGCTGCTCGTGCTTCGAGCCGACGCCGTACCACACGTTGACGGCCACCACCGGGGCGAGATGGTCCTCGGCCACGATCACCCGAAGTCCGTTGTCCAGGCGGGTATCGGTGAACTCGACGGTGGGGACGATGGTCGGCACGCAGGCCTCCTGGTGGGGTTCCGGTCGGAAGGTCCCGATGGTAGCGCCCCGCTGCCGTGGCTGCCGCCGCAGGGCCGTGGGCCTTGACACCGGCCCGTCCGGTCATGTTAGATAGACATCTAACATACGTAAGGAGTCCCGCTGCCCGATGCTCGCCGCCCCCCGACCCACGCCCAGGACCGACCGATCGGCTCCGGCGCCGACCCCGGCGCCGCAGATCCGCGACATGGCGGCGCGCGCGACGGGGTTCAGCGTCGACTTCGACGTTCGCACGGTCTACGACTTCCTGTTCAGCCTGGCCGAGGACGCGGGCAAGACCGACGACCTGCCGGCCGCCGAGCGGGACTGGCTGCGGACCACGCGCGAATCCCTTGCCGAGGATCTCCGACCGGACCTCGCTCGGCTGTTCGGGGGGCAGCTGGCCATCCACCTCGGCGGCCTCGTCGTGGAGCGGGCCGACGTTCGGACCACGGATGCGCTGGTCGACGCCGTCGAGGCGATGGCGACGCCCGACCTGCTCGCCACCATCCTGCGCGACGTCGCCCACGATCCGGAGCTGGCGCCGCTCGTGGAGCGCGCCACCGGGGGCGCCCCGGACGCGATCGAGGCGCTGCAGGCGGCGGCGCCGTGGATCGCCGGGGACATCGGCGCGCTGCTCGAGGACCCGTCCACGGCACACTCCCGGATCGTCGCGATCCTGCGGACCTGGGCGACCGCGTTCGCGACCATCGAGGACCGCGTGCGCGCGATCCTGGAGCGGGACGTCGCCCTGCGCGCGGCCGACCGGGGCGCCTACCAGGGAGCCGAGTTGATCGAGCGGACGACCGGCGGCATCCGCTGGCTGCCCGAGGTCGGCATCCGACGGGTGGTCCTTGCGCCGTCGGTCTTCAATCGCCCGTTCAACTACCTCCTCGCCGGCGACGGCTGGCGCTTCTTCGGCTACCCGGTCGCAGACGACGCCCTGGGGGCCGCGGACCGCCTGGCCCCGCCGCCGGCGATGCTCCGGCTGCATCGCGCCCTCGGCGACGAGACGCGCCTGCGCATCCTGAAGCTGCTCGCCGGCCAGGACCTGTATCTCACCGAGATCGCCCAGCAGCTCGACCTGTCGAAGCCGACCATCAAGCACCACCTCGCGCTGCTGCGCTCGGCCGGCCTCGTCACGGTCGTCGAGGCGGGATCGGTCATCTACTACAACCTGCGGCGCGACCGCCTCGAGGCCGCCTCCGGCGAGCTCGGCCGCTTCCTCTCCGACTGACGAGGGTGACGGCCCGGCGCCGCAGGGCCACGCCCCCATGTTCGATACCCATCAAACACAGAGACGACACACATCGAAGCGAAGGGACGGACCGATGTTCACCGACACCTACCGACTGATCCAGCTCCGGATCGACGAAGCCCAGCGCGAGGCCGCGCTCGAGCGGAGTGTGCACGCCGCCCGGGCCCGCGATACGGCCATCCTGGCCGCGGCCGAGCGGCCGATGGCCGAGGAGCGGCGACCCGCCGACGAAGCGCTCATCGCCGCCGGCGAGCGCTCCGATGCGCTGCTCCGGACCGCGTGCTGCGTGGAGACGAGCGACCGCGCGGCCTGAGCCGGCCGGTCGCGCTAGACCGGCAGGAGCACGAACACGGCGCTGATGGCGGCAGCCACGAGGGTGCCCTGCCCGACCATGACCAGGGCCGCGCGGCGATCCTGGGCCCGGGCTGCTGCGTCCTCGATCCGGGTCTGGTGCCCGAGCGCGCTGAAGTTCTGGAGTCCGGCCATCGCGAACCCGACGCAGAACCGGCGGCGAGCCTGCTCCAGGCTGATGATCCCGCTTGCGAGCGGCGGGAGGACGAGCACGCGCAGGATCTGCGGGGCGTCGAGCGCGAGCAGGGCCGCAGTCAGCGCGACGGCGACGGCGATGCCGAGCAGCCCCGCCCGTCGGCGCCGGGCGATCTCCGCCGGGCCGATGTTGCACGCACCGGCCCGATACGGGTCGGCGGCGAGGGATCGGATCTCCATGCCCTTCCCTTCGACGGCGCCACCCGGCCGGATGGCGACGGGCCCCGACAAGGTTGCCTAGACTCCGCTCATGCCCGCACTCCCGTCACGGCTCGCGCCGATCATCGCATTCTGCCTGCTGCTCCTCCTGCCCGCCGTCGCGACAGCGGACGCCGACCTCGACGTGCCCGTCCCCGCCGACGGCGCCACGGTCGAGGGCACGCCGGCCTCCGTGGAGAGCCGGTTCACGCAAGGACTCCAGGCCGACGGCAGCTCGCTCCAGCTGCGCGATGCGTCCGGGACCCTGATCGCGTCCGGCGGCGTGGCGTCCGACGACCCGATGGTCATGCGCATCGACCCACTGCCCGAGCTCGCCCCCGGGACCTACGAGGTCCGCTGGACCACGCTGTCGGCGGAGGATCCGCACCTGCTGCGAGGGACCTGGTCGTTCACGGTCACGGCAGCGCCAACGGCGGCACCGACACCCGCGCCGACGGCGACCTCCGCCGCGAGCGCGGCACCGACCGCGGCCCCGACCGCGGCACCGACGCCGATCGCCAGCCCCGATCCGACGCCGGTCCCATCGCCGATCGACGAGCAGCCCACTGCGACCGACGGCGACGCGCTGCTCCCGATCCTTGCCGGGATGGCCCTGGTGGCGCTGGCCGGCTGGGCGCTGCTGACCCGGCGCGGCCGTCCGAGCGGCGCGTGAGCGCGGTTCCACGGCATGGCCGCCACCTGACCCGCGCGGTCGGCCTGGCATCGCTCGGGGCCGTCGCCTGCGCCGCGCCCGCCCCGGTCCTGGCGCACGCCCTCGGCACGACCTACGCGAGCCGGCTGCCGCTGGCGGTCTACCTCGCGGGGGCCGCGGCCACGGTCGCGCTGTCGTTCCTGTTCGTCCTCGTCCGGGACGTGCGCGCCGAGCGCGAGACCGTCACGCACACGGGGTGTCGGCCGGCGGCCGCCATCCGGCTCGGCTTGCGGGCCATCGGCCTGCTCGGCTGGGCCTGGATCGTCGCCCAGGGCGTCGCCGGCGGCAGCAGCGACGCGGACGTCTCGACCCTGTTCCTGTGGGTCTACGGCTGGGTCGGCATCGCCATGCTGAGCGTGTTCGTGGGGCCGGTCTGGCACTTCCTCGACCCGTACTCGACGCTGCACGACCTCGGGGCGGCCGTCGTGCGCCGACTCGGCATCGGGACCTGGGAGCACGCCGCGTATCCGGCGCGACTCGGTCGCTGGCCGGCCGCGCTCGCCTTCGCGCTGGTCGTCTGGCTCGAGCTCGGGCTGCGTGCCGGCCCGGGGGCCCTGTTCGTCGTGCTCGTCGGGTACACGGCCCTGACCCTGGCGATGATGGCCCAGTTCGGCCGCGATACGTGGCGCGCCAGCGGTGAGGTGTTCACCGTCTTGTTCCGCCTCCTCGGCCGGCTCGCCCCGAACGCGCTCGTCGACGAGGACGGCAGGATCCGCCGGCGCGGGTTCGCGGCGGGGCTGCTCGAGCCGGGCTGGTCCGCGCCCGACATCGTCATCGTGTCGCTCGGCGTCGGCAGCATCCTGTACGACGGCCTGTCGCAGACCCAGATCTGGTTCGACACCTTCGGCGCGCCGGCCCTGCCCGTCCAGACCGTCCTGCTCGGCGGCTTCCTTGCGATCGTCATCGTGGCGGGGCTGGCGGTCAGCCGGGTCGTCGGCCTCGGCGCGACCGGTGCCGGCCTGCTGCCCATCGCCGCGGGCTACCTCGTCGCCCACTACCTGACCTATCTCCTGATGGACGGCCAGCGCATCGTCATCGCGCTGTCCGACCCGCTGCAGCGCGGCTGGGACCTGTTCGGCACCGCCTTCCACGAACCGACCGGCGACTGGCTGCCGCCCGGCCTCGTGTGGACCGTCCAGCTCGCCGCCGTGGTCGGCGGCCACATGCTGGGGGCGTGGGGCGGGCATGTCGTGGCGGCCCTCGAGGCGCCGCGCGACGCCTCGGGCCGCGCGGTCACGGTTCGTCAGATCCCGCTCGCGATCGTGATGGTCGCGCTCACCACGCTGACCCTCTGGTCGCTCGGCCAGGCCGTCGTCGTGCTGATGGAGTGAGGGTGCCGCGCCGGCGCCTCAGACGCTGACGGCCGGCCGGGGCCGACCGGGCTCCGGCACCCACTCCCCGAGGGCGCGAACCACCGACAGCTCGGCCGCGATCGACGGCTCGAGCGCGTCCGCCGCGGCCACGGCCGTCTCCATCGCGGTCAGGCACAGGATGCCCTCGGACGTCGCGGCCAGGCGGATCTCGACGGCGTCGCGCACCGCCCCGGAGCGCGGCGTGGGCGTGTTGACCACGAGCCGCACCTCGCCGCTGCCGATCAGGTCGAGGATCGGCACCTCCCCGATCGTGGCGTCCGGCTCGGCGCCGAGCTTGGCCACCGGCCGGGCCTCGTAGCCGGCGTCGGCCAGCGCCGCCCGGGTCCCGGGGGTCGCCGCCAGCTGGTAGCCGGCGCCGGCGAGGCCCGCCGCCAGCCGACGGAGCTGGGCCTTGTCGCGGTCCGCGATCGACAGCAGGGCGAGCGGCCGGTCCGGTCCGGTCACGTCCGCGGCGGGGCGGGGCGGGACGAGGGCCGCCCCGAGCAGGGCCTTGGCCAGGGCCACGCGCGCGTCCTCGTGGATGCCGATGACCTCGCCGGTGGACTGCATGCCGGGCCCGACCGACGGGTCCACGCCGCGCAGCTTGGCGGTCGAGAAGGCGGGCGCCTTGACCGCGACGAAGGCGGGCGGCGGGAGCAGTCCCCCACCCCAGCCCATGCCCCGGAGCGTCTCGCCGAGCGAGATCCGGACGGCCAGCTCGACCATCGGCACGCCCGTCACCTTGGACAGGAACGGCACCGTCCGCGAGGCCCGCGGATTGACCTCGATCAGGTAGACGCCGTCGTCGCGCACGATGAACTGGGCGTTGACCAGGCCACGCGCCCCGAGCGCCAGCACGATCCGCTCCATCGTGGCCACGATGAGGTCCTGGTCGCCGGGGCTGACGGTCTGGGGCGGGAACACCCCGACGCTGTCGCCGCTGTGGACGCCGGCTCGTTCGACGTGCTCCAGCAGCCCCGGGATCAGCACGTCCACACCGTCGCTGACCGCGTCGACGTCCACCTCGACGCCCTCGAGGTAGCGGTCGATGCGGACCGGGCGGTCGGGATCGACGACGGTGGCGAGCTTGAGCTGGCGCTCGAGGTCCTCGGGCGAGTAGCAGAAGTCGATGGCCAGGCCGCCGATGACGAACGACGGCCGGACGATGACCGGATAGCCGATCCGCTCGGCGATGGTCAGCGCCTCCTCGATCGAGTGGGCCATCCCGCCGTCGGGCTGCGGGATGCCGAGGCGGTCGAGCAGCGCGGCGAAGCGGACGCGCTCCTCGGCCTGGTCGATGGCCTCGAGGTCCGAGCCGAGCAGCGGCACGCCGCCGGCCGCCAGGGGCGCCGCGAGGTTGAGCGGTGTCTGGCCGCCGTAGGCCACGACCGCCGGGAGCAGCCCCTCGCCGGGGGCCGTCTCGGCATCGATGACGCTGCGCACGCTCTCCGGGTCGAGCGGCTCGAAGTACAGGCGCGAGGACGCGTCGAAGTCGGTCGACACGGTCTCCGGGTTCGAGTTGATCATGACCGCCTGCCAGCCGTTGCGGCGCAGCGTCTCGGCCGCCCACACGGCGCAGTAGTCGAACTCGATGCCCTGGCCGATGCGGACCGGACCCGAGCCGATGACGAGCGCGGCGGGCCGGCCGATCGGCGGGGCCTCGGGCGCGGATCCGGCCGCGGCGTAGGTCGAATAGAAGTATGGGGTCTCGGCCGCGAACTCGGCGGCGCACGTGTCGACCATCGCGTAGCCGGGCACGATGCCGAGCGCCAGGCGGGCGGCGCGGATCTCCTCGGCCGATGTGCCGGCCAGCCCCGCCAGCTCCCGGTCGCCGAACCCCGCGCGCTTGACCGTGGCGAGGAGGGAGGCGGCGTCGGGGTCGTCCGCCCCGGCGGCCAGTCGCGGTCCGGCCGCCGCGACCTCGTGTTCGAGCGCGACGTTTCGACCCATCTCGGCGAGGAACCAGGCGGAGATGCCGGTCGCCTCCCCGACGGCCGCCTCGGGGACGCCGCGGCGGAGCAGCCCGAGCAGCCGCCACAGCCGCGAGTCGGACGGGGCCAGGAAGCGGCGCAGGACGATCGGCGCGGCGGAGCGCTGGGCGTGGCGGGTGCTCTCGCAGGCCTGTCCCTGCTCGTCGATCCAGCGGATCGGCTCATCGGCGTCGGGGTCGCCGCCGTACACCCCCGCCAGGTAGTCGAACGTCGGGGTCCAGGTCGAGTCCTCGGCCAGCGGCCCGACGCCCGCCTGCTCGAGGCCGCGCAGGGCCTTGTTCAGGGCGGATCCGAAGGTCCGGTCGATGGCCATCACCTCGCCGGTCGCCTTCATCTGGCTGCCGAGGGTCCGGTCCGCGGTCGGGAACTTGTCGAACGGGAAGCGCGGCAGCTTGACCACCACGTAGTCGAGGGCGGGCTCGAAGGCCGCCACGGTCGTGCCGGTCACCACGTTCGGGATCTCGGCCAGGCGCCGGCCGACCGCGATCTGGGCCGCCACACGGGCGATCGGGTAGCCGGTCGCCTTGGACGCGAGGGCCGACGAGCGCGAGACGCGCGGATTGACCTCGATGACCGCGTACTCGGTGTAGTCGGGCGACAGCGCGAACTGGACGTTGCAGCCGCCCTCGACACCGAGCGCCCGGATGATCGCCAGGGCCGCGCTCCGAAGCCGCTGGTGGACCGGGTCCGGCAGCGTCTGGACGGGCGCCACGACGATCGAGTCACCGGTGTGGACGCCCAGCGGATCGACGTTCTCCATCGAGCACACGGCGATGCACGTGTCGTCGGCGTCGCGCATCACCTCGTATTCGACCTCCTGCCAGCCGACGAGGCACTTCTCGACCATGACCTGGCGGATGGGACTGGCCCGCAGGCCGGCCCGGACGCGCTCGCGGTAGGCCGGCTCGGTCTCGACGATGCCGCCGCCGGTCCCGCCCAGCGTGAACGCCGGGCGCACGATGGCCGGCAGGCCGATGGTCCGCAGGGCGACCTCCACCGCCTCGTCGTCCTCGACGATGTGCGACGGGGCGTACGGCTGGCCGAGACGGTCGAGCAGGTCCCGGAACGCCTCGCGGTCCTCGGCCATGTGGATGGCCTCGAGCGGCGTCCCGAGCAGCTTGATGTCGTGGCGCTCGAACACGCCGGCGCGGGCCAGGGCCGTGGCGAGGTTGAGCGCGGTCTGCCCACCGAGCCCGGCGAGCAGGCCTTCCGGTCGCTCCTTAGCGATGACCGCCTCGACCGCCTCGACCGTCAGGGGCTCGAGGTAGATCGCATCGGCCACGTCGGGGTCGGTCATGATCGTGGCCGGGTTGTTGTTGACGAGGATGGTCCGGACACCCTCGGCCCGCAGCGCGCGACAGGCCTGGGTGCCGGCGTAGTCGAATTCGGCCGCCTGGCCGATGACGACCGGGCCGCTGCCCAGGATCAGGACGGACGCGGGCCTGGGCCCGGGCGCGCTCATCGCGGCACCGTCACGAGCGCGCCTCGGCGGCGGCCACGAACCGATCGAACACGGCCAGCGCGTCGAGCGGGCCCGGCGCTCCCTCCGGGTGGTACTGCACCGTCTCGATCGGCCGGTCGCGGTGGCGCAGCCCCTCGACCGAGCCGTCGTTCAGGTTGCGCTGGCTGACGTGGAACCCGCTCGCGACCGGGAGCGACTCCCCGACCACCTGGACCTCGTGGTTCTGGGCGGTCACCTGGACGAGCCCGAGGTCCATGTCCTCGACCGGGTGGTTCGCACCGTGGTGGCCGAAGCGCAGACGCGACGTCGTCGCCCCGGCGGCCCGGCCGACGATCTGGTGCCCAAGGCAGATGCCCAGGAGGGGTCGCCCGTCCGCGATGATCGAGCGGGCCAGCGCGACCTGGCGATCCAGACGCGCCGGATCGCCCGGACCGGGCGAGAGGATCACGCCGTCGATGTCCGAGGACAGGACATCGCCCGGCGACGCCGTGTGCGGGAAGACGCGCACCCGGGCGCCGCGGTGGCGCATCGCCCGCACGATGTTCGACTTGAGCCCGAGGTCCACGATCCCGACCAGCGGGCCGCCCTCGCTGGTGTCGCCGAACTCGGTGATGGCCGGCGGCGAGACCTGCAGCACGAAGTCCTGGTCCTCCCAGCGCGGTACGGCCAGCGCGGCCGCCCGGGCGGCGCCCGGATCCACCTCGCCGGGCGCCGTGACGACGCCGCGCTGACTGCCGTTGGCCCGCAGGTGCCGGGCGAGCGCCCGGGTGTCGACGCCCGCGATGGCCGGGATCCCGTCGGTCCGCAGCAGGGCGGCGAGCTGTCGAGCGTCCTCGAGGACCGCGGCCGTCGCGTTGGCCACCACCAGGGCGCGCAGCCAGGGGCGGCGCGACTGGTCGTCGGCGATGACGCGGCCGTAGTTGCCGATGAGTGGATAGGTCATGACCACGATCTGGCCGGCGTACGACGGGTCCGTGCAGACCTCCTGGTAGCCGGTCTGGCTCGTGTTCACCACGAGATCGCCACCGGTGGCGATGGGAGCCCCGAAGGCGATACCGGGGAAGACGGTGCCGTCCTCGAGCGCCAGCAAGGCCGGACCAAGGTCACCGATCCGCGGATCGACGACGGCGGACGATCGCGGCGCCGGGGGGAGGATCACGCGACGGCTGACCCGGGGGACCGGACCACGTCGCGGTCACGAAACGGCCCACCCGCCGCAGGGGCGTGGTGGGCAGGTGGATACGCGGACATCGAGCCTCCTTCGCCGGCCTCACGGGACCGATACGCCAGCCTCACAGGACCGGCCTGGAAAGGACGAGCGAAGCGTAGCA
>JBKHXL010000082.1:0-5211 GCA_046566045.1 Candidatus Limnocylindria bacterium | reverse complement strand
CTCGACGACATCGAGCGGCTCCAGCGCGCCCGTGCCCGCCAGCTCGACCGCGACGGAGCGGGCGATGGCCAGCCGGTCCGCTCGAAACGTCGGGCCGGCGGTGTGCTCCCAGAGCGTCCAGTACGGGGAGATGACGCCGACGCGCGGTCGGGCGGCGCCGGTCGTGGCCATGGGGTCAGTCCTGGTGGTAGATCTCGTCGGCGGTGATGAGGTTGCCCTCGGCGTCGGTGATGGTCGTGATGATCCCCTCGAAGGCCCGGCCCCAGCGGGCGTTGACCTCGTGCTCGGCCATCCGCCCGAAGACGGTCGTCATGTCCGGGTAGAACTCGCCGTAGTAGACGACGTGGGCGCCGCGCCGGAAACCCTGGTACTTCCGAAAGCCGGACGCCTCGATCGCCTCCATCAGATCCGGCCACGGATCGGCGTGGAGGGCCTCGTAATCGGCGGCGCGATCGGGGTCGATGACGAGGCCGAACAGGCCGCGCTCGAACGGGCCGTCGAGGGCCGGACCGTCGGACTCGAAGACCTTGTCGTACCAGAGGAGGCTGCCGCTGTCGTCGGTGATCTGGGCGATCACGTCGCGGAAGTAATGGTTCCAGCGCTGATTGGCGGGCTTGGGCCCGTGGACCGCGAAGGCCTCCTCGACGCTGGTGCCCGGCGCGACCTCCGTGTAGTACCAGACGTCCGTGCCCCGCCGGAAGCCGGAGAAGTTGCGCAGGCCGGACTCGCGGATCTCCTCGACCAACTCCGGCCAGATCTCGGCGTGCCGCCGGTCGTATTCGGCCTCGGTCCCCGGGAAGATTCGGAGATAGAAGCAGGCGCGTTCCATGACGAGGACCTCTGCATTGCTGGCAACGGTTCCACCGATGCTAGCGCCTCGCGCAAGGAACCGTCAGGCTCTGAGGTCAGGGGCTCTCCGATGCCTGTGTCGCGACGACCTCCGCGATGACGGCGTCGAGGTCTTTGCCGGCGACCTCGAGACGCCACGATGGCATGTCGTTCTCGAGCACCACGTCGGACACGGATCCCGCCACGAGGGGTAGAGCGCCGTCTGCCCCGATCGTTCGGAAGAGGTCGGGTCGGTCGAGTTCGCTCAGCCAATCGGGAACATCGGTCTCGATCCGATCCCACGCCGTCGCCCAGCTGACGAGGAACAGGACAGCCGGTTCCTTCGGGCGGGATCGATCGACGTCGGAGAATTCCTTCTCCGGGTACGGAGTGCCCGGAGATCCCAGCGTCAAGAGAAACGGAACCTGGATCCGGTCCCCGGCCTTCTCACCACCGCTCCCGTGAAGGACCTGGTCGACCTCGATCGTCGCGATGGCGTACCAGCCCACCGATTCGCCCGGCGCGCCATACCCATCACCGCGCTCCAGGTCGACGAAGCGCCCGACAACCACGAGCTCCGACTGATCGGACGCGCCGGCCACGGACTGAGCTCCGGAGTTGTAGCCAGCGCTGGTGGCCAGGAGGTTCCAGACGCTCTGCGGCGAATACGACACCGGTTCGTCGTCGAGCGTGCCGGGAGTATCGGTCGGCGCTGCGGCGGACTCGAGCGCCGCAGCGGACTCGCGATCGACTGTTGCTGCGGGAACTTGCACGTCGTCGCCGGACGCCAAGGGAGCAGAGCAGGCTGCGAGCACGAGTAGCACCACACCGGCGAGCGATCCCCGCCACCCGACGTCGGGTCCCATCATGTTCGCCCCCTTCCGTTCACAACGGGTAATGATCGTCGATGCGGTCGTAGTCCGAGCCGGCGGGATTCTGGCTGGTTGGCACGACGCTGCTTGGGGTAAACGGACCAGCGGCTGCGTTGACCACGCACGAGGCCGTCGTTCCTCGATGTCGCAGGCCAAGCGTATGCGCGGGCTCCACGGGTCGTAACGCTATGCGGTCAGGAGGATCAGTGCGACGCCGATCGTCGCGAGGACCGCGGCCGCGACGAGGCGCCCGGATGGCCGCCGACCGGTGACGGCCGTCTCGATCCCGAGGCTGAAGAGCGGGGCCGTGGCGACGGCCGTCTGCACGACCGCCGGGCTGCCGTCCTGCACGCCGATGAGGATGAGCAGGAAGTGGGCGGTGATGAACGCGGCCCGGGGCAGCATCCCGGGGAGTGCCCGGAGCGGCACGTCCCGCGGCGGCACGAGCAGCGAGCACACGATCGCTGCCAGGCCGGCTCGCACGAGGTAGGCCTCCACCACGCCCACGTCGCGATCCGCCAGCAGGCGGCCCATGACCGTGACCAGCCCCGTCCCCACCGACGCCACGAGCACGGTCACCATGCTGCGCCGCCGGCTCAGCGCCCCGAACGAATCGGACAGGCCCAGCAGGACCGCCAGGACCACGATGACCGCGGCCACCGCCTGGAACGGCTGGAGGGTACCCGGCAGGAGCACGGCCACGGCCATGGCAGCCGGCAGCGGGCTGATCGACTGCGCGGTGACCGTCGCCGCCGCCGACCCGTGGTCGTACAGGTCCCAGATCGCCAGCGACGTCATCACCAGCAGGCCGACCGAGACGAGGTGGATGACGACGATCTCCGCGGACCATGTCCACTCGACGAACGGCGCCGCCGGCACGACGAGCAGGGCGTTCAGGAAGAACAGCGGACCGATCAGCTGGCGAGCCGGGAACCGCAGGGTGAGCCCCTTGCTCAGCTCCCCACCGACGGCGTTGGCGACCGCGGACAGCAGCCCGAACAGGACCGCCGTCATGCGACCAGGAGGAGTGCGACGCCGGCCACGACGACCCCGGCCGCGGCGACCGCGCGCCCGGGCGGGGCCGAGCGTCGCCGGATCGACTCGACGGCCAGGACGACGAGCGGCGTGGTGGCGACCAGGGTCTGGACGACGAGCGGGCTGCCCGCCTGCGCCCCCAGGATGACGAACACGAAGTACAGCGTGACCACGACGGATCGACCGAGCAGCCTCGGGACATCGCCGGGCGGCACGTCGCGTGGCGGGAACAGCGCGATACACACGACCGCGGCGAGCGCGGTGCGCACGACGTACGTCTCGACGAGCCCGGCGCCCTCGTCGCCGATCAGCCGGCTGACGACGGTGAGCAGGCCGGTCCCGGTCGCGGCACCCACGATGCGCCACGTCCGTCCCCATCGGTCGAGGCCGGCGAAGGCGTTCGCCAGGGCCAGCAGGACACCGGCCACGACGACGAACGCCGCCACGATCTGGAGCGGCGAGACGGCCCCGGGCAGCACGATCGAGACCGCGAGCGCCGCCGGGATCGGGCTCATCGCCGTGGCCGTCGTCGTGGCCGACGCGGCTCCGTGGTCGAGCAGGTCCCAGACGCAGATCGCGGTCACGACCATGAGTCCGACGGACACGAGGTGGAGCGCCACGATCGCCGGGCTCCAGGCCCACGCCGCGAACGGGGCGAAGGGCAGCAGGACGAGGCAGTTCCCGACGTACAGCACGCCGATGAGCTGGCGCGCCGGCGCGCGCAGGGTGAGCTCCTTGCTGATGAGCGCCTGGCCCGCGTTGGCGAGGGCGGCCAGCGACCCGAACAGGACGGCGCTCACTGGCGTGTTCGGACCTCCGGGTGGGCTGTTCGGTGCCGGGACTGGTACGACGAGGTCTCGCCGTGGTATCGTGGCAGCACCGGACTGCAAACGGTACCGGTATCGTCAAGCATCCACACGACGCGTCAAGCGCGGAGGCCCCGAGCTGTGGTGGAGACCAGGATCGAGTTCTCGGAACTGCTCGGCCGTCGCGTGCGCATGGGCCCGTGGGAGGACCAGAAGGTCTCCACCTACCGCAAGATCATCGACGCGCTCGACGGAGCCCGCTGGGACGAAGCCGCGAAGCTCGGCAGCTACTTCGTGGACGAGGCGAACGTCTGCTTCACGCTGTACCGCCAGTGGATCGGCGACCTCAACGGGTTCCTGCGCGACAGGGGCGTCGACGGAGCGGCCATCCAGGCGCGCAACGAGCAGGCCGTGGCCGTCGCGACGCTGCCGGACGGCAGCCCGTGGCAGCCGCGCAGGCACTGGGACCGCTTCCTGTCCGAGGTCCAGGACTTCACCGCCGCGACCTATCGCGAGCAGGCCGAGGACGCCAGGGCGAAGCTGGACGTCATGAAGGAGACGTGGCGACAGTGCCACGACCGCGACGTCGACCACACCTACGCCCTGATGTCGCTGATCAAGGAGCAGCTCGGCGAGCCGGCCATCCGCGACATGTACGACCGCGTGCTGCTGCCGCTGTTCGTCTGGCGCTATGAGAAGTTCGACGTCGACAAGTACCCGTGGGACGAGTCGCTCGAGATCCTCATGCTCGTGGCCTGCGAAGCGATGCGCGGCCACCTCGTCGGGCCGGAGCGGACCGGCGACATGGAGCTGATCGAGCTCGAGGACCGGTTCGTCCTGCGCTTCGATCCGTGCGGGTCGGGCGGGCGCACGCTCCGCGGCGACAGCATCGAGGGCACGCCGCCGCGGATGCAGCCGCCGTACGACTGGACGGTCACCGAGGAGCCGCACACCTGGAACCACGACACCCCGGGTGTCTGCCTGTACTGCGCCCACTGCATCATCCTCATGGAGGAGATGCCGATGGACCGCTTCGGGTATCCCGTCCGGGTCATCGATCCGCCGGTCTACGACCCTGACAGGACCGCGGTCGGGGTCGCCCAGAAGTGCCAGTGGCAGATGTTCAAGGATCCGACCCAGGTGCCCGAGGAGTACTACACGCGCGTCGGACGCACCAAGCCGGCGTCGTTCGGCAGCAAGGCCCACGGCGCGCGAGAGCTGCCGGTCATGAACGCGGGCCTGCCGGGCGCCGGCTGATCCGGTCGGCCGATCGGCCGACCCCCACTCGACCACATCCCTCCCACAGGGGCGCCGCCGGAGTCTCCTCCCCGGTGGCGCCCCGAACCCCCTCCAACGGGGGCGGCCGCGTGAGCCGGACACCGACGTCAGCCCGGCAGGTGCTCGCGCAGCCAGCGGATGCTGCGCTCGATCATCGCCATCTCGTCCACGTCGTCCGGGCCGAGCGACGCCAGTTCCACGCACACCGGGCCGTCGAAGCCGGCATCGGCCAGGATCGCGATGAGCCCGTCGAGGTCGGCGACGCCCTCGCCCAGGGCCGTGCACACCGGCCCGCCCCAGACCGTGGGGTCGCCCGCGAGGTGGTCCTTCAGCTGGACGAGCAGCGTGTGCGGCGCCAGGGCGCGGGTGCCGTCGGCCATGTCGTCGCCGAC
>JBKHXL010000081.1:0-5605 GCA_046566045.1 Candidatus Limnocylindria bacterium | reverse complement strand
CGGGCAGGCTGGCCGCGGCGGCGCCACGTCACGGCCGAGTGCCGCGTACGTGCTGACATCGAGCCGGCAGGGCCATACGATCACCGACGGTGGACCTTCGCTCCACCACGATCCCCCGGGGGCCAACCTCCCTCGGGGGATCCCTTGGTTTGTGTCGGGTCAGATCATCGCGCCTGCGTGGGCCGCGTGTCGCCGTCCCCAACCTGCGCTGCCATCACCGGCACGTTCATGTCCATACAGGGGTGCCGCCAACACACGCCACCACCTCGACGAGTGCGAATGGCGAGGTTCACTACATGTCGTCGGTCACGAACCTCTGCGACGGCAGCCAGTACTGGAAGGCATGCGCCGACGCCTACACGAACCAGACCTTTCGGCTCTGGTTCGCCAGCAACTACTGCTGGACGGACGGCACGAACAACACCTGCGGGGGGACGCGCTACGATGTCGAGACCGTCGCTGAATGAGATGGGCCACGTGAACCGGCTCCAACACCATATCAATCCGGCCTACGCCGATGCCGTGGTGCAGGTCACGATGTATCCGTACGGGCAGACGTACGGAACGAACCGGGCGCTGCGATGGGCTGACCGAGGCGCCCTGGACGCTCGGTACGGCGTCGATCCGTGCACGACGCCGCCGTGCCCGCTGGTGACTGAGCCGTGAGCAGCCGATGGCGGCCCCTGATCGCCATCGCGCTCGCGACGATCGCGTGTGCGCCGTCGGGAGGCGCAGGCGCTACCCGGGTCGCCCGACCATCGACGACGGCGTTCGTACCCGGCGCGCCAGCGACCAGCGTCACACCGAGCGCCGCCGGAAACGGCGAGCCGTCGTCCGCTTCGACCCTCCACGGCGACACACTCACGAGCGGCGCCTCGATCAGCTACGACGGCCTGCGAGTCTGGGCGGACCAATCGTTGGGCGTTGCCATCGTGCGCGTGATCGATGTCGGGCCGATCCGCTGGAACTCTGGTTCCGGCGATCGCCCGGACGAGACCGCCCTCCATTCGGCACCCCGCGGGCACCGAGACAGCTACAACCTAGGTCGCCTGATCACCGTGGAGCGCGTCCGGCTCGTGGTCGGCCGGTGGCCGACAGGCGGGTCGACGGCCGCCTATTGGCGCCCCGGTGGGAGCCTTGGCCCCGACAGCTTCGAGCCGGCGCTGGCCAGTGCGAAACTGAGCGTCGGCGACGAGGCCGTCGCGCTCTTGACCGATGCGGACGCCGGGGCGGACGCCAACATCCCCGTCCAGGTTGGTTGGCTGTTCCCCGTCCACGCCAGCGGTCGCGTGATCACGCTCGACCCGGACGAGGGGATCAACCTCGACAACCTGGAGTCGTTCGTACGGTGACCCCGGGTACGATTCAGACGATCGCTCATCTGCCAAGACTCACCGGTCATCGAAATGCGACGTTCCTGTCGCTGTCCTCGAGCTCGCTCCGGTCCGCGGAGATCTCGATGGAGGTCGATGGAGGTCGATGCATCGGTCTCTGAGGCCGCTGCGGGCATGAGCCCCTCGGCGCTCGCGCACGTCCGGCAGGTCAGGCGGGCCAACTCGTCGGATCTCCCGGCCCCACTGCCGCTCATCATGGCGATCGCGCTCCTGGCGGTCGCGTGTGCGCCGTCGGGAGCCGCAGGCGGGCCAGACACCGCGGTGGCGCCAGCAGCGACGCCGGCCACGATCGCGCGCGGCGTGGGCGAGCCGACGACCGGGTCCACTGCCGCGAGCCCTTCGCCCTCGGCTACGGCCGGCCCCCATGGCGATGTCTTGACCTTGGACGCCTCGATCGGCTACAGCGGTCTCCGCGAATGGATGACCATCTGGGGCGGGATCGCGCTCGTCGAGATCACGGAGGTAGGGCCGATCCGATGGGACACCGAATCAGGTGCGCGCCCCGATGAGGCGCTCATCCACTCCGCGCCCGTGGGACACCAGGACACGCCAGGCATCGGTCGTCTCGTCGAGGTCCGACGCGACAGGCTCCTGAGCGGGCGCTGGCTCGGGACGTCGGAGCTGGCGCGATACTGGAGGCCCGGCGGGCGGGTGGGGGCGGACGAGATGATCAACGATCTCGGCCTCCCGCCTCTGGCCACCGGAACACAGGCGATCGCGTTCTTGCTGCGGCAGCCTGGCGACGTCGGGAGCCAGGGGACGATACCGGTGGAGGTCGGCTGGCTCTTCCCGGTCGACGCCAGCGGTGGCGTGATCACGCTCGATCCGAACGAGAAGATCAACGTCGACGACGTGGAGTCGTTCCTGCCGTAACAAGGTCGACGCGCCTTGCACGCCCACGCCCTGCCTTCTCGCACAGGCCCCATCACGGAAGACGGCCGCCGATCAGCGCATCGATGCCGTCAGCGTCCATCGGATCGACGTGGCGCAGACCTGGGACCTTGGCGAATGTCCGATCGGCGGACATCAGGGCCCGTGCGTCGCGGCGAAGGGCGACGGCGGCAAGCATCGAATCGCATGATCCCAGGGATTGGTGTGCGACGTAGAGGCGCAGGCCCTCCTCCAGGTCATCGGCGTCGGTCGCGATCAGCGGCGCGAGCAACGTTGCGTAGCGGCGCCCGAGCTCGGCAGCGTCCTCCCGAGATCGGCGACGCGCTCGGACGTAGACGAACTCCTCGATGACGTGGGTCGTCGTGACCGCCACGATCGAACCCCGGGACGCGGCTTCCAGGATGCGTCGGCATGGATCGCGGAGTGGATGCTCGGCTCCGGCGGCGTAGGCAAGGACCGTCGTGTCCAGGATGATCACACTCGGTCGTGCGCCTCGTCGAGCTCGTGGCGGAGGTCATCTGGCGACCCGAGGGCCATCGGGTCCGCGCCGATGATCGCCTCGTAGGCCGCCTGCCTCGCCTCGATGTCGACCGGCAGGGCAATGTCGATCGCGTCGCGGATCACCATCGCGACGGAGACCCGTCGCCGACGAGCCTGCGCTGCCACGCGCTCGTAGCGGTCGCGATCGAGCAGGAGTTGCAGTCGACGCTCATACATACACATACAGTAGCGCGGCCACGTTCCTTGTCTTGCTGACCAGATCAGGCCGGTAGCCGGTGGACTTCCAGCAGGTTCGGACCGCTGCCCGGCGCCGCCGTGGACGCGACCAGGGCGACGGCCGCTCCGGCGGGCAACGCGTGGGATTCCCGCAGGAGCCAGGCCATCAGCCCGAGGCGACCCGCGCTCTCCGTGGGCGGCACGCAGGTCCTGGGCACGATGCCGTGGATGAGGGCCAGGCGGGAGACGACGACGGGATCGGGTGCGAAGGCGAAGATCGGCACGCGGGGCCGCAGCGCCGAGAGCATCCGAGCGGTACGGCCTGACCTGGTGTAGCAGGCGATGGCCGCGATCTCGGGGTCCGCGCCGGCGAGGGCGACCGCGGCGAACGCAAGCGCGCCGGCGTCGCCGGCGACCGGTGCCGCTGCGCCGATCGCCTGGTGCTCTGCGCCGCGCTCCTCGCACGACCGGATGACACGGACCGCGGCCGCCGCGGCCAGGACCGGGTGCGCGCCGATTGCGGTCTCCCCTGACAGCATGATCGCATCCGTGCCGTCGAAGAGGGCGTTGGCGACGTCGCTCGCCTCGGCCCGCGTGGGCCGCGGGTTGACGATCATCGATTCGAGCATCTGGGTCGCCACGATCGATGGCACCCCCCGATCCAGCGCCCGCCGGACGAGCTGCTTCTGGACGATGGGCACCTCCTCGTACGGCAGCTCCACGCCCATGTCGCCGCGCGCGATCATCACCCCGTCCGCGACCTCGAGGATCGTGTCGAAGGCATCGATGGCCGCGCGCGTCTCGATCTTGGCCACGATCGGTGGGCCGTCCGGGCCCAGGAGCTCACGCAGGGCCAGCACGTCGTCCGCCGACCGGACGAAGGACTGGGCGACGTAGTCTGCGCCGAGTGCCAGGGCGTCCGGCAGATCCGCTCGGTCCTTGCGGGTGAGCGCCGGCGAGGAAACGCGGTCGGATGGGATGCTGACGCCCTGGCGCGATCGGATGGTCCCGCCCTGGATGACCTCGGTCGTGACTGCGTCGTCGGTCGCGATCACCCGCAACTGCACCGCGCCGTCGGCCAGGAGGATGGCGTCGCCGGGCCGAACGTCCCTGGCGATACGCGGGTACGTCACGGCGGCGCCCGTCCGATCGCCTCCCAGATGGCCTGCGCGGCCGCGCAACTCGAAGCGCGCGCCGGCCTCGAGGGTGACGATGCCGCCAGCGAGCACACCGAGCCGGATCTTGGGACCAGAGAGGTCGGCAAGGATGGCCACCGGGCGCCCCACTTCTGAGGCCGCCCGGCGGACGGCCGTCGCGGCCGCGGCACGGCCGGCAGCCGTGCCGTGGGAGAAGTTCAGGCGCGCGACGTCCATGCCGGCGGCGACGAGCTCCGGGACCCGGTGTACGCTGGCTGGGCCGATGGTGCACACGAGCTTGGTCCGGCGCGGGCCGTGGCGGTCGGGCCGATCCTGCTGGTGGGTCACGCCGCCATGCTAGTCGAGCGGCGGTGGCAGGTCAGCGGCGCCGGCCCGGGCGCTGTCCGGTGCGCTTGCGGACGTTGGGCGTGACCGACACGTCCCAGGTCGGGCGGTCCAGCCAGCGGGCCTGCCAGCCAGCGCTGTCCTCATCGTCATGCTCGTCGCGGATGCCCGGCAACCAGTCCGAGGCGGTCCCTTCGCTGAGCGGCTCCTCGCTGGCGGGCAGCACCTCGACGGAAGTGACTTCCATGACCGGCCCCGTTGCCGCCGCCGCCTCGGCCGCGCGCCGCCCCCGGTTCCGGTCGGCGGCGCCGGTCAGCCCGCCGCTGATCCCGCCACGAGCTTCCCGGCCCGCCCGCTCCGCGGCGCGGGCGACGGTCACGGACGCGTCCTGCTCGAGGACGCGCAGCCGGATCTGCTGGATCTCGTCGCGGAGCGCGGCGGCCCGCTCGAATTCGAGCTCCCGGGCGGCCGCCTTCATCTCGGTCTCCATCCGCCCGACCAGGGCCTCGACCTTGCGGCGGTCCGCCTCGGTGAACTCGCCGCCCTTCTCCGAGCTGTACACGACCGTCGACTCCGCGACCGCCCGGAGTCGCTGGTTCAGGTCGTGGATGCCCTTGACGATGGTCGTCGGCTCGATGCCGTTGGCGACGTTGTAGGCCGCCTGGATCGCCCGCCGTCGGTTCGTCTCGTCGATCGCCACCTGCATCGACTCGGTGACCCGATCGGCGTACATCACGACCTCACCGCCGGTGTTCCGGGCCGCCCGGCCGATCATCTGGATGAGCGACCAGGCCGAGCGCAGGAAGCCCTCCTTGTCGGCGTCGAGGATGGCCACCAGGGTCACCTCCGGCAGGTCGATGCCCTCGCGCAGCAGGTTGATGCCCACGAGCACGTCGAACACGCCCAGGCGCAGGTCACGCAGGATCGCCACCCGCTCGAGCGTGTCCACCTCGCTGTGGAGGTACTGGACCTTCACCCCGAGCTCGCGCAGGTAGTCGGTCAGGTCCTCGGCCATCTTCTTGGTCAGGGTCGTCACCAGGGCCCGCTCGCCGCGCTCGACCCGCACGCGCACCTGCTCGAGCAGGTCGTCGATCTGGCCCTCGGTCGGGCGCACGGTGATCG
>JBKHXL010000080.1:0-4917 GCA_046566045.1 Candidatus Limnocylindria bacterium | reverse complement strand
CCCGCGTCCCGTCGCCCGGCGACGAGGCCGACCCGGCCTCCCGGCGGGCCCTGGAGCGCGCCCTCGAGTACATGGACCTGCAGCCCGGCCAGCCGATCCTGGGCCAGAAGGTCGACGTCGTGTTCGTGGGGTCGTGCACCAACGGTCGCATCAGCGACCTGCGCCTGGCCGCGGCCGCGCTCGACGGCCGCAAGGTCGCCGACGGCGTCGCCCTGATGGTCACGCCTGGCAGCGACGAGGTGAAGCGCGAGGCCGAGGCCGAGGGCCTGGCCGACATCTTCCGGGCCGCCGGCGCCGACTGGCGCGAGTCGGGCTGCTCGATGTGCATCGCCATGAACGGCGATCAGCTGGCCCCCGGCCAGTACGCGGTGAGCACCAGCAACCGCAACTTCGAGGGCCGCCAGGGCAAGGGCGGGCGGACATTCCTGGCATCGCCCCTGACCGCCGCAGCGTCGGCCATCAACGGCGTCGTGAGCGACCCGCGCACGCTGCCAGGGATCGAGACCCTCGCCGCCGTCGGAGGCCGCTGACATGACCGAGCCGTTCCGCATGTTCAGTAGCAAGGTCGTGCCGCTGCCCGCGGAGAACGTCGACACCGACCAGATCGTCCCGGCCCGCTACCTGAAGGTGACCGACAAGGCCGGCCTCGCCGAGGCCCTGTTCCGCGACTGGCGGTTCGAGGAGGACGGCTCGCTCAAGGACACGCCGTTCGTGCTCGACCGTCCAGGGATGGCCGGCCGCAAGATCCTGCTCGTGGGCGACAACTTCGGGGCCGGCTCGTCGCGCGAGCACGCGCCGTGGGCCCTGACCGCTTGGGGGGTTCGCGCCATCCTGTCCACCTCGTTCGCTGACATCTTCCGCAGCAACAGCCTCAAGAACGGCGTGCTGCCCATCGTCGTGCCGCCGGACGTCCACCAGCGCCTGTGGGACCTCATCGAGCGCGATCCCGACGCGGAGCTGACCGTCGACCTGGCCGAGGAGGGGGTCCTCCTGCCCGACGGCTCGACGATCGACTTCACGATCGATCCGTTCGCCAAGCAGATGCTGCTGGCTGGGACGGACGAGCTCGGCTACCTGCTGGCCAGGGACGCCGACATCGCCGCCTGGGAGGCGGCGAACCCGCCGCGCGTCGACACCATCCACCCCACGGCCTGAGCGCCGGCGCGCCCGGGCACCGCGGCCGGTCGATCGCTGGGCGGACAGCGGAACCAACGCCGACCGTCCGCCGTCTGCCGGCCATGGATGACCTGCACGCCGCTCGACGCTTCGGCGTCCTTGCCCTGTCCCTCAGCATCACCCTGGTTGCTGCCGCGTGCGGCGGTGCTGCCGCTCCCTCGGCGCCGCCGACCGACGCGCCAGGCACACCGCCGCCGGCGAGCGCTCCACCCACGAACCAGCCGCCCGGGGACCCACTCGGCTGGGGCGGGAGCGGCGGCGATGTCGCGCCCGACGGGGCCAAGATCGTGGAGCCCCGTCCCGGGCAGCTCGAGGTGCACGAGGTCCAGGCCGAGTCGATCGTCGCCAAGCTCGACGGGCGCCGCCTGACCCTGGCGGTGACGTGGTGGAGCGGCGTCGAGCCGTGCACGATCCTCGACTCGGTGGTCGTCGCCTCGGAGACGGACGGCTACTCGATCACCCTGCGTGAAGGTCGCGGGCCGGAGGAGGTCGCCTGCATCGCGGTCGCCGAGCAGCATCGGGCGTTCATCGAGTTCCCCGACGAGCTCGAGCCCGGCACCTACACGATCCGCGACGGCGCCGGCGGCGCACCCCCGATCGAGGTCGTCGTCAGCTGATCGACCGCCGCGGCGGCCTGTCGCGGCGGTCTGTGCCACCATCGCCCGGTGAACCCATTCGACCTGCTGGCGATCGTCCTCGTGATCGCCGCGATCCTCCTTGGCTTCCGCTCGGGCGCGCTGCCCCAGATCGGCGGCCTGCTGGGGGCGATCGGGGCCGGTGCCCTCGTCCTGCTTGCCCTGCCGTCCGTGATGGACCTCCTCGCCGGGCTCGAGCCGGAGATCCGCCCGGTGGCGGTGCTCGGTGGCCTGCTCGTCGCGGTCGCCCTCGGTGAATCCATCGGGTCCGGGCTGGGCGGAGCCGTCGCGAGACGCCTCGGCACGGGCGTGCTCGGGGCCGTCGACCGGGTCGCCGGCTCGTTCGTCGGCGCCGGCCAGGCGCTGCTGGTCATCTGGCTGGCCGGCGGCCTGCTGGCCATCGGGCCCGTGCCTCGCCTCACCGAGGCGGCCCAGACCTCGACCGCGGTGCGCACGCTGAACGGCATCCTTCCGCCGCCCGAGGCGTTCGCCACCGAGCTCGGCGGGCTGCTCGATGCGTCGGGCCTGCCGGACGTGTTCATCGGCCTCGAGCCGCTCCCTCGCCCACCGGTCGATCGGCCGACCGACGCGGCCACGCGCGCGATCGGCGCGAAAGCCGAGGCGAGCACGTTCCGCATCGTGGCCGCGACATGCGGTCGCCAGACCTCCGGCAGCGGCGTCGTGGTCGCTCGCGGCTACCTGGTCACGAACGCCCACGTCGTGGCCGGGGCCGGTCGCACCGGCGTGCGCGTCGCCGACGTCGAGGGCACGTTGTTCGACGCCGTGGTCGTGCGCTTCGATCCGCGTCTCGACATCGCCGTCCTCTACGCGGCCGAGGTCCGCGCCCCGTCGCTGGACTTCGCCGTCGTCGACGCGACGCGAGGGACGGTCGGCGCAGCGCTCGGCTATCCCGGTGGGGGCGGCCTGACGATCCTCCCCGCGGCCGTCACCGGCGCCTATGCGGCGACGGGCCGAGACATCTACGGCACGGCCACCGTCCGCCGCGACCTGCTCGAGCTGCGCGCGGCGATCGATCGCGGCGACAGTGGCGGGCCGTTCGTCCTGGCCGACGGCACCATCGGCGGGATCGTGTTCGCCGAGGCGCGCACGGATCCGGAGGTCGGCTACGCGCTGGCCGCCCGTGCCGTGGACGTCGCCGTCGCACCGGCCATCGGACGGACGAGCCCGGTCGACACCGGAGCCTGCCTGGACTGACGGCTGCGGCCGGCGCGCCCCTCCTGGGCGCCGTATCCTCGCGCCATGCCCCGACGCCGCCTGGACCGGGTCCGGTCCATGCTTGCCGCTGCCCGGGATGTCCGCGCCGACCCGGCGATGACCCGCCTCCAGGTCGCCTGGCTGGCGATGCATGCGGGCGAGACCGGCCTGCTCGTGACCAACCTCGTGGTCACGTACGCCGTCGGCGGCGTGGCCGCCCTGGGGCTGTTCGGCATCGCCCGCTTCCTCGTGCCGACCATCGTCGCCCCGTTCGCGGGCCTGCCGACCACGCGCTGGTCCACGGCGCGGGTGCTGGTCGCGACCAACGCGCTCCGGACGGTCGCCGTGGCGGCCATCCTCGGGACGGTCGTCCTGGATCTCCCGCTGTGGGTCTTCCTGCTGGCCGTTGCCACGGAGTCGGGGGTCGGGGCCCTGTCGCGGCCGCTCCACGTCGCGCTGCTCCCGTTCGTGGCGCGCACGCCGAAGGGTCTCGTCGCGGCGAACGTGACGTCCAGCGCGGTCGAGGGCGTGGGCTCGGAGCGCCTACACCCTCCTCCAGCGGACCATCAGCCCCGACCGCCGGGTCGCGGTGTTCGGGCTGGTCGACAGCCTGGCCAACGGCGGCCAGGCGCTCGGCGGGGTGGTCGCGCCGGTGCTGGTCGCCACGCTCGGGCTCGACGCCGCCCTCGTCGTGACCGGGCTGACGCTGCCGATCGCCGCCGTCGTCCTGTGGCCGGGTCTGCGCGCCGCCGATCCCGGCGTACAGGCGAGCGACCGTCGGATCGAGCTCATCGGCGGCATCCAGCTGTTCGCGCCCCTGTCGCTGGCGGCCGTGGAGGACCTCGCGTCACGCCTCCGCCCCGTGACCTACGCGCCCGACGCGTGGCTCATCCGCGAGGGCGACCAGGGCGACGAGTTCCTGATCATCGACGACGGCCGGATCGAGGTCAGCCAGGCGGGCGCGACCATCCGTGAGATGGGCCCGGGCAGCGGCGTGGGCGAGATCGCCCTGCTCTACGACGTGCCGCGCACGGCGTCGGTCCGGGCGATCGAGGAGGTCCGCGCGTTCGGCCTGGGGCGGACCGACTTCCTGCAGGCCGTGGCGAGCGAGGCGACCGTCGGCGGCTGATCCGTTCCGTCAGACGGACCCGTCGGGCTCCATGTGGGCCATCCGCTCCGCGACCGCCTGGAGGACGGCGCCCTGGATCGATGGGTGGTCCTGGAGCAGCGCGGTGAATTCGCGCGAGCCGAGGACCAGCAGGCGGCTCGGGGTGGTCGTGGTGACCGTCGCGGTGCGCTGGATCTTGGCCAGCAGCGCGAGTTCGCCGAAGAACGAACCCGGACCGAGGTCGGCCAGATGGCCACCGTCGCGATCGACCGTGAGCTTCCCGTCGAGCACGACGTAGAACTCGCCGCCGTACTCGCCCTGGCGCGCGACGGCCTTGCCAGCAGGCAGGTCCACCTCGTCGCACATGGCCGCGATGGCGGACAGGTCCTTGCGGTCGAGCCGGGCCAGGAGCGGCACGCCGGCCAGCAGTTCGAGCTTGCGATCCATGCTGCGGTCGTCCTCCACGTGCGGCCATCCCCGTCGCCCGACGCATGGTCGGCGTCGCGGCAGCATATCCGGTCCCGCGGCCGCCGGTAAGGCCTTGCCAGGCCCGAGCCCGCTCGCGGGCCATACACTTGGCCCGTCTCCTCCCAGCCGACCGGAGTGCCGCATCCGATGCCCGACCATCCGTACGACCGCCCGACCGATCCCGCCAAGCGGCACTCCGCCGCGCTCACCGACGGCCCGGACCGGGCCGCCGCGCGGGCCATGCTCAAGGCCATCGGGTTCACCGACGAGGACCTCGCCAGGCCCCTCGTCGGGGTGGCCACGACGTGGATCGAG
>JBKHXL010000079.1:0-4618 GCA_046566045.1 Candidatus Limnocylindria bacterium | reverse complement strand
TGTCTCAGTCCCAGTCTGGGTGATCGTCCTCTCAGACCACCTACCGATCGTCGCCTTGGTGAGCCGTTACCCCACCAACGAGCTAATCGGACGCAGGCCCCTCCCGAAGCGCCTTGCGGCTTTACTGGTGCGAACGAACGCACCACCACATGCGGTATTAGCCACCCTTTCGGGCAGTTATTCCCCACTTCGGGACAGGTCACCCACGCGTTACTCAGCCGTCCGCCACTAACACACGAAGCAAGCCTCGTGTGTCCGTTCGACTTGCATGTCTCATGCACGCCGCCAGCGTTGATCCTGAGCCAGGATCAAACTCTCCGAATGTACGCGCCGTGTTGCCACGGCGACTTCTATCCGAGGGTCTGATCGCTCGCTCATCCGTTTCCGGATCTTCCTGTCACTCTTCAGTTGTCAAGGTACAGCGTCGAAGGCGCGACAGCGCGCGGCGCAGAAACCCTATGTTGGGGCTTCGCGGTCGCGGTGTCAAACCGTCCGACCCGCGGTCACGCTGGTGTGACCGGTCGCACCGCGCCGTCCGAGGACGGGGGCACGGCGGCGAATCCTAGGTGGCCCCCGGGAGGCTGTCAAACGGCCGTCCGCGACCGCCCGGCAGGGTCAGATCGGGCTCGTTTCGACCAGCAGGATGAACGCCGCGCCGGCCAGCCAGCAGAGCAGCGCGAGCTCGGTCGAGGCCGTCGCGCCGAGAGGCCCGACGATCACCAGGAACAGGCCGGCGCCGAGGATCGCCGCGGCCGCGGCCTTGGCCAGGCGAAGGCCGATCTCGGCCAGCAGGTTGCTCATACCGCGCGCCGCCCCTGGAAGGAGCGGATGAGGGTGACCTCGTCGGCGTACTCGAGGTCCCCGCCCACGGGCAGGCCGCGGGCGATCCGGCTGACGGTCCCGACGGAGCCCACCAGGCGCTCCGCGAGATACATCGCGGTGGCTTCGCCCTCGAGCGTCGGGTTGGTGGCCATGATCACCTCCTCGAACGGCTCGCCGTCCCGCTTGGCCCGGTCGGCCCGCTCGAGCAGCTCGCGGATGCGCAGTCGCTCGGGCCCGATGCCGTCGATCGGGGAGATGGCGCCGTGCAGCACGTGGTACAGGCCCTTGAACTCGGACGTCCGCTCGATGGCGAGGACGTCGAGGGGTTCCTCCACGATGCACAGCCGGCGGACGTCCCGACCGGGGTCGCGGCAGATCCCGCAGACCGGCTGGTCGCTGATGTTGAAGCAGCGCTCGCAGAAGACGACCTGATCGCGGACCGCGACGAGGGCCGCGGCCAGTGCCCGGGCCTCGGCGTCGGGCGCCCGGAGCAGGTGATAGGTCAGGCGCTGGGCGGTCTTGGGCCCGATGCCCGGCAGGCGCGCGAACGACTCGATCAGGCGGGCGACGGGCTCGATCAGGGGCGCAGCCACGCCGTGATCACATCCCCGGCAGGCGCAGGCCGCCGGTCACGGCGCCCATCTTCTGCTCGGCCAGCTCGCGCGAGGCGCGCAGCGCGTCGTTGACCGCGGCGACGACCAGGTCCTGGAGCATGTCGACGTCGTCGGGGTCGACCGCCGACGGGTCGATGGTCACGCTGACCAGCTCCTGCTTGCCCGTGACGGTGGCCGTGACCACCCCGCCGCCGGCCGAGCCATCCACGATGGCGGAGGCCAGCTCGTCCTGGATGCGCAGCATCTCCTGCTGCATCTGCTGGGCCATCCGCTGCAGGTTGGCCATGCCCATGTCCGCTCCTCCTGTGACGTGTCCTCCGAGAGTCTGCCGGATGACGGGCGAGGCCGTCAGGGGCCGGGGTCAGCGGACCTCCTCGACGTCGACCAGGTCGTCGCCGAAGATCCGCCGGGCCTCTGCGAGCAGGTCGTCGGTGTCCGTGTCGGGCGGCGCCGGCACCTCGACGTTGGCGACGACGCAGCGCACGCCGACGTCGTGACCGAGGACCTCGGCGATGCCCGCCGCGATGCGCACGTGCTGGCGCTCGGCGGCGTCGCGCAGGAAGGCCTGCTCCTCCGGGTAGCCGAGCGTGATGACGGCTCCGTCGACCTCGATCGGGCGGCAGGCCAGGATCAACTGCTTGATGGCCGGCTGGCGACTGAGCGAGGCCACCACGTCGGGCCATGCCGCGAGGATCCGGCCAAGGTCCACCGGTCCGTCGGGCGGTGCCGCCGCCGGCGCGGGCTCGGCCGAGGTGGCCATGGGGGTCGGGCCAGCGGCGGGTGCGTGGGTGGGCGCTGCGTCGGAGACCGGGGCCACGGCCGGCGCCGGCTCGGTCGCGACGGGGGCCGGGCGAGCCGGGCGGCCCTTCGGTGCGGCCGCGGGCTTCGCGGGGGTCGGCGTCGCGGTCGCCGCTGGGGCGAGCTCGTCAGCCGACGCCGAGGCGGTCGGGGCGGGAGCCCGGGTGGGGGTCGGGGTCGACGTCGGCAAGGCCGGCGCGGGCGCGGGCGCGGCTCCCGGCGGCCTGGACAGGGCCGGCCCGGCCAGCAGCGCCAGTTCGAGCTGGAGGCGCAGGCCGCCGATGGTCGTCCGATCCGGGTCGATGGCGACGAGACGCCGGGCCACCGCGGTCAACGCCTGCGGGTCGGCGCTCCCCCGGCCCGTTGCGTCGGCCACGAGGCGCATCCGGATGAGATCCACGACCTGGTCGAGCAGGGCGCGTGGGTCGCGGCCCCGTTCGTCGAGGTCGTCGAGGATGGCGAAGCCCGCGGCCGCGTCCCCGCGCGCGAGCGCGTCGATGAACCCGCTGACCGCCGCGGCGTCGGCCAGGCCGAGCAGGTCCCGGACGCGGGCCTCGTCGATCACGTCGGGGGCGGTGGCGATGACCTGGTCGAGCATCGATTCGGCGTCGCGCATGCCACCCGCCGCCAGCCGCGCCACCAGGCGGAGCGCCTCGGGCGTCGCGGTCCGACCCTCGGCCTCGAGGATGCGGGCGAGCTTGCCCTCGATCTCGGTCACCGTCAGACGGCGCACGTCGTAGCGCTGGAGGCGCGACAGGATCGCCGGCGGGAAGAGCGACGGCTCGGTCGACGCGAACATGAACACGACGAACGGGGGCGGCTCCTCGAGCGACTTGAGCAGCGCGTTCCAGGCGTCCTTCGTGATCTGGTGCGCCTCGTCGAGGATGTACACCTTGCGGCGCAGGTGCCCCGGCGGATAGGCCAGGCGCTCGCGCAGCTCGCGCACCTCGTTGATGCCGCGGTTCGACGCGGCGTCGATCTCCAGGACGTCGAGCGTCGTCCCCTCGCGGATGGCGACGCACGCGTCGCACGCGTCGCACGGGTCGCCGTCGCGCAGGTCGGTGCAGTTCAGGGCCTTGGCCACGATGCGCGCCAGCGACGTCTTGCCGGTGCCGCGCGGTCCGACGAACAGGAGCGCGTGCGCGACCCGGTCGGTGCGGACGGCGTTGCGAAGCGTCTCGACGACCGCTTCCTGTCCCACGATCTGGGCGAAGGTCTGCGCTCGCCAGCGACGATAGAGAGCCTGGTGGGGCACCGACGAGGTCACGGCCTGCTCCGGTCCTGGGCACGCGAACGGGCGGAAGTGCCGTGCACCCTCCGTCGATCGACAGATCCCGGGGCCCACCAGGACGGGCGGCTCGGATCAGGCCGTTCCGCGGCACCCGACGAGGATCGCTTAGTGCTGCTTCCTTCCGGATCTGACACGGTTCGCGGTTCGCCGCTGCGCGGGACCCGATCCTCAACGTCGCACCGTCGGGCGGCGACCGAGAACGGAGACCTCGAGAGGGGATTCAGCCCTGCTGGAGCGGATTGCAGGCTACAGGGCACCGCTAGTTCCCCGCCTAGCACGGCCCGCGAAGGATACCCCGGGATGCGCCGCCGGCGCACGGATGCGTCGCGCGGGCGCCTGGATCGAGGCCCGCTGCCAGGCCAGGGTGGCGGAGAGGGCGGGATTCGAACCCGCGACGGGTTGCCCCGAACCGCATTTCCAGTGCGGCGCCATAGTCCACTAGGCGACCTCTCCCCGGACACATCGGGACCGGCCGAGATCGGCCGGTCCATGTGCGAGCGAGGATGGCGGAGAGGGCGGGATTCGAACCCGCGGTGCTTTCGCACACCGCTTTTCGAGAGCGGCACCATCAACCACTCGGACACCTCTCCGCGGGAGAGGATACCAAACCCTCGCCAGCGCCCCGACCCAGGACATCCCCGCGCAGCGTGCGCGGCAAGGTCGGCGGCGGCCGGGCACCACCCGGGCCCCTGCGCGATGGGCCCTCGTCAGGCGACGTGACCGGCGGCGAGGAGCGCGCTGGCCTCGTCGCGACGGATGCCGCTCACCACCTTGATCCGGCGCGGCAGGGCCGCATGCTGGGCGAGCTGGAGGACGGTGCCGGCCGCACCGTCGCGTTCGTTCGGCGCCGCGTACACGAGCGCCTCGACGTCGCTCGCGAGGAGCGCTCCGACGCACATCGCGCAGGGCTCCTGGGTCGTGAAGATCGTCGCGTCGGCCAGCCGGACCCGACCGAGCCTCCGCGAGGCCTCGCGCAGGGCCCCGACCACGGCATGGGCGGTCGGGTCGTTCGTCGCCTCGACCCGGTCATGGGCTCGCGCGACCATCGCCTCGTCCACGACGGCGACTGCCGCGACCGGTCGCTCGCCGCGCT
>JBKHXL010000078.1:0-16359 GCA_046566045.1 Candidatus Limnocylindria bacterium | reverse complement strand
CCGCCATCGAGCGGTTCTTCGAACGACTCCTGGAGCGCCCGTCCGCGCGCCTGTTCCGGGCACGGCTCCAGCCGATCCAGCTCCAGCGCCGGATCGAGCGCGCGATGGAGGCGGAGCGGCTCTCCGCGGCCGACCGGACGCTCGTCCCGAACCGCTTCGTGGTGCACCTGCACCCGGCCGACCTGGCCGGCTTCGGCGACATGACCGCGTCGCTCGCGAGCGAGCTGGCCGACGGCGCCCTGGTCTTCGCCCGCAGTCACCGCTACACGCTGGTGGACCGACCGCGGGTCGATCTCATCGCCGACCCGACGGTCGATCGGGCCGAGATCCGGGTGGTGGCCCGCTTCGCCGACGCGCTGTCCGTGAGTGCCGCCTCGACCGGGCGCGACGGGACCCCGCCGCCGCGGGTCGCGGGCTCGGTGACCGGCGCGGACCGGTCCGGCCCGACCGACACGGTCGTGTACACGATCCCGCGTCCGAGCGCGCCGCCGGCGCGGCTGCGCGTGACGACGCCGAAGGGCGCCGAGCGGACGGTCGAGTTCGACGGCACCGGCCTGACCATCGGCCGGGCTCCCGACAACGACCTCGTGCTCGACGACGGCCGGGTCTCCCGCCATCACGCTCGGCTGGCCGGCCGACGGGGCACGCTCGTGTACGTCGACCTCGCATCGACCAACGGCTCCCGGGTCAACGGCGTGGCGGTCGGCGAGCTCGTCCTGGGCGTCGGCGACCGGATCGAGCTGGGTGACACGGTGATCATCGTCGAGGTCGCCGGGGACGTGGGCTGATGGACGCCCTGCTCGTCGTCATCTGGGCCGTACGGCTGCTGTTCCTGGCCCTCCTGCTGCTGTTCCTGCTGCGGGTCGTGCGGGTCCTCCTCCGCGACCTGCGCGCGGCGGCCCGGGAGCCCGGCAGCCTCCTCGGCCGGCTGGTCGTGGTCGAGTCGCCGGGCGGCGAGCCAGCCGCGGGTCGCTCGTTCGACCTGGACGTCATCACCACCCTGGGGCGCGACGTGAACAACGCCATCGTCGTCGACGACCAGTTCGCCTCGGTCGACCACGCCGTGCTGACCTATCGCGGCCGGAGCTGGTACGTGGAGGACCTCGGCAGCACGAACGGCACGTTCGTCAACGGGCGACCGGTCGCATCGGTCGCGCCCATCGGGTTCGGGGACGAGCTGGCCATCGGTCAGGTGCGGATGCGCCTCGAGCGAGCGCGCAGCGGATGAGCGCCGGGGCGCCGCGCGCCGCCCACGCCGGCGGGGCCGCCCCGTCCCTGCCGCGCATCCTCGGCCCCGTGCGGCCACGGCTGCGCATGACCGAGGCGACCCTGCTGCTGGTGGTGGCGGCGACGCTGCTCGTCGGGCGGGCGTCGCTGTCGCTGACGGTGGCGGGCACGTTCGAGCCGGGACACGCCCGGGGCGTGCTCGTCTACCTCGGGGCGCTGCTCCTCGCCCATCTCGTCCTGGTCGTGTCCGGCCGTCGGTCGGACCAGGTCCTGCTGCCGACCGTCGGCCTGCTGGGCGGTGTCTCGCTGCTCCTGATGCAGCGGCTGCCGCAGGGCCTTGTCACCCTCGAGATGGGGGAGACGACGCTCGGCCTGGGTGACGTGCAGCTCATCTGGCTGTGCCTGGCCGTGGCCGTCGCGACGGGCCTCGCCGCGCTGGTCCGATCGGACGCCTGGCTGCGCCGCTACAAGTACACCTGGGCGGCCGTCGGGATCGCCCTCCTGCTCCTCACCTTCGCCTTCGGCAGCGATGTCGGCGGGCAGCGCCTGACCCTGCGCCTCGGCCCGGTCGCCGGGCAGCCGTCCGAGCTGCTGAAGGTCATCCTCGTCGTGTTCCTGGCGGGCTACCTGTCGGAGAACCGACCGCTCCTCATCGAGCAGGACTCCCGCCTCGGGCCGCTGCGCCTGCCGCCGCTCCCGTACCTCGCCCCGATGGTCGCGATGTGGGCGATCGCCCTGGGGATCGTCGTGGTCCAGCGCGACCTCGGCGCAGCGCTCCTGTTCTTCGCGGTCTTCCTCGCCCTGGCCTACGCCGCGACCGGTCGGCTCAGCCTGGTCATCATCGGGGTCGTCCTGTTCGTGGCCGGCGGGGCGCTCATGGTCCAGCTGTTCGACCACGTCCGCGACCGCATCGACATCTGGCTCGACCCGTTCGCCGACCCGCTGGGCAGCGGCTACCAGGTCGTCCAGTCGCTCCACGCCTTCGCGCGCGGCGGCCTGCTCGGGACGGGTCTCGGCGCCGGGCTGCCGATGGTCGGCGGCCGCCTGCCGATCCCCGAGGTCCACACCGACTTCCCGCTGGCGGCCCTCGGGGAGGAGCTCGGCCTGGTCGGGGTCGTCGCCATCCTGACCTGCTTCCTGGTCATCGTGCAGCGCGGGCTGCGCATCGGCGCCGCGGCCGCCGACGACTTCCGGGCGATCCTGGCCACGGGCCTCGCCCTGGTCATCGGCGTCCAGGCGTTCATCATCGCCGCCGGCAACCTCAACGTCCTGCCGCTCACCGGCGTGACCCTGCCGTTCATCAGCTACGGCGGCTCATCGCTGCTCGCGAACGCCATCGTCGTCGGACTGCTCCTGGCCCTGTCCGATCGCGGGGTCGAGCCGCTGCCGGTGCCCGCGCCGGTCGGCCGCGACGGCTGGCTGGCCCGCCGCCGCCTTCGCCAGCGTCGCAGATCCGGCTCGCCTGAGGTCGGTCACTGATGCTCACCACGTCGAGCCGCCGCCGACCGCTCGGGCGGACCGTCGTCCACGTGGGCGTGGTCATCACCCTGCTGTTCGGGACGCTGGCGGGGGCCGGCGCGTACTGGGCCGTGGTCATGGCCCCGGGCCTGGTCCGCTCGCCCTACGACCCGGCGGTCATCGCGGCCTCGAGGACCGTGCCTCGTGGCGTCATCGTGGACCGGGCGGGCCGGACGCTGGCGCGCAACGAGACGGACGCCAACGGTGAGCTGTACCGGGTCTATCGCGGGCCGGCCATCAGTCATGTCGTCGGCTACGCCTCGGCCCGCTTCGGGTCCGCCGGCATCGAGCGCGCCTTCGACGCCGAGCTGTCCGGCCTCGCCGGCGACCCGCTGGCCGACGCCCTGCGCAAGTTCGGGTCGGACCCGTACGACCCCAAGGGCCTGGCCCTGTCCATCGACTACGACCTCCAGCGCGCGGCCGTCGGGGCCCTCGGCTCGTTCCGCGGCGCCGTGGTGATTCTCGACCCGGCCACCGGCGAGATCCTGGCGCTGGCATCCACCCCGACCTACGACGGGTCGGCCATCACCGACCCGGCCACCGCCACGGCCACGTTCGCGAGGCTGCAGGCCGACGACGCCCGTCCGCTCCTGCCGCGCGCCACGCTCGGCCGCTACGTGCCCGGGAGCACGTTCAAGATCGTGACCGCCATCGCCGGCCTCGGCTCGGGCGCGATCACGCCCGGGACGACCTTCGAGGAGCAGCCGGGGGCCGAGGAGGACGGCCTGCTCGTGTCGGGCTTCCGGATCCGCGACGGCCACCACCCCCGCACCGGCGACGAGGCCCTCGACCTCTACGGCGCGACCGAGGTGTCGTGCAACATCTGGTACGCGCTGGCGGGGCTCGAGACCGGCGGCGACGCCCTGGTCGAGTACGCCGGCCGGCTCGGGTTCGGGGAGCCGATCCCGTTCGACCTGCCGACCGCCGTCTCGCAGGTGACCGGCGGCGACGGCGCTGCCCCCGGCGGCTTCCTCGACGACGTGGAGCTGGCCAACGCCGCGTACGGCCAGGCCGAGACCTTCGTGACGCCGCTCCAGATGGCGCTCGTCGCCTCGACCGTGGCCAACGGTGGCGAGCTCATGCGCCCGCGGCTCGTGACCGCGCTCATCGACGAGGACGGCGGCCGGCGCGAGATCGGACGCTCGTCGCTCGGCCGGGTCATCGACGCGGAGGCGGCGGCGGCCATCACCGAGGCGATGACCGCCGCGGTCGAGGGCACGCTCGGGCGGCAGTACACCTCCGGGGCCCGGGTGCCCGGCGTCCTGACCGCGGGCAAGTCCGGGACGGCCGAGCTCGGCGGGTCGGGCGAGCCGCACTCGTGGTTCATCGGCTTCGCGCCGGCCGACGCGCCACGCGTCGCCATCGCCGTCATCGTCGAGCGGGGCGGTCGTGGCGGAGAAGCGGCCTCGCCGATCGCCGGCGACCTGCTGGAGCGCTACCTGGACGGCCTGCGATGAGCGCCGGAGGGGAGTTGCGATGAGCGCCGGAGGGGAGCCGCGCGGCCCGGGCCGGCCGATCCTTGAGCGGATCGGCATGGCCGCCATCGCGGTGGTCCTGGCCGGCCTGTTCGGGGGCGTGGCGGTCGCGGCCTGGTCCGGCGGCGAGCCCTTCCTCGCGGTGATGGCCGGCATCGGCTGCCTGATGACCGCGTGGGTCGGTGGGATGACCCTGTTCCGCGGCTGAGTCCGCGCGCGAACCGTTCCGCGGCATCCGACGTACTATCTGGCGACGTCACACCACCGGACGACCGTCCGGCGCATCCCTGAGCAGCCCGAGCGCCGGGCCACCCGGCCGACCGACCATCCTGCCGCCCAGTCGCGAGAAGAGGCCGATGACGAAGATCCAGGAGACCGGGGACCGGGTCCTCGCCAACGTCGAGCGAGTCATCGTCGGCAAGCACCACGAGGTGCGGCTGGCCCTGGTCGCCCTCCTGTGCCGCGGCCACCTGCTCATCGAGGACGTGCCCGGCACCGGCAAGACGGTCCTGGCCAAGGCCATCGCGCGCAGCCTGGGCTGCACCTTCCGGCGCATCCAGTTCACCCCGGACCTGCTGCCGTCCGACGTGACCGGCCTGTCGATCTACAACCAGAAGACGCGCGAGTTCGAGTTCCGGCCGGGGCCGATCATGAGCCAGGTCGTGCTCGCCGACGAGATCAACCGGGCGACGCCCAAGACGCAGTCGAGCCTGCTCGAGTGCATGGAGGAGCGGCAGGCCACGATCGACGGCGTCACCCATGCGATGCCCGACCCGTTCCTCGTCATCGCGACGCAGAACCCGATCGAGTACGAGGGGACGTTCGCCCTGCCCGAGGCCCAGCTGGACCGGTTCATGCTCCGGATCCGGCTCGGCTACCCACAGCCGATCGAGGAGATCGTCATCCTCGACGAGCAGAAGCGCACCCACCCGCTCGAGGCGCTCGACGAGGTCCTCGCCGCCGAGGACCTGCGCGGCCTGCAGGCCGCCGTCCGGGAGATCTACGTGGACTCGACCGTCAGCGACTACATCGTCCGCGTGGTCGGCGCGACCCGCACCCATCCCGACGTGTACCTCGGCGCGTCGCCGCGCGGCTCGATCGCGCTGTACCGGGCGGGCCAGGCGCTGGCCGGTCTGCTCGGTCGCGACTACGTCATCCCGGACGACATCAAGACCCTGGCCGAGCCCGCCCTGGCGCACCGGCTGATCATCAAGACGAGCTCGTCCATCCATGACGTGGCGGCCGGACAGGTGGTCCGCGAGATCCTCGAGGGCACGTCGATCGAGGGCGTCCGGCCGACCGGGAGCGGTGGCCCGACCGACCTGCGACCCGCCGGCGCGCGGTCCGGCGGTACGGGCGCCTAGCGCTCGAGACCGGTCGTCCGCATGGCACCGACCCGATGATCCGCCGCCTGCAGGGCCTGGCGGTCGCGACCGGGCTCGTGGTGGCCGCGTTCTCGACCGGCCAGCCGTTCCTGTTCTACCTGCTCTACCTGGCCATCCTCATCCTCGGCGGCTCGTACGTGGCGGTCCGCCTCGGCCTGTCCGACCTCGAGGCCGGCTACGCGGTGAGCCAGCTGCACGGGCACGTCGGCGACCAGCTGCGGGTGACCTACACGCTGCGCAACACGAGCCGGTTGCCGAAGCCGTGGCTGGAGGTCCACAACCCGACGACGCTGCCCGGCGGCCTGCCCGGTCGCGCGATCGACCTCGGCGGGCGGCGTGAGCGATCGTGGCTGGTCCGCGCGCCGCTCACCCGACGCGGCCAGTTCCGGATCGAGCCGCTGCACATCCGGACGGGTGACCCGTTCGGGTTCTTCGAGGCCCAGGCGACGGTCGGACAGGGCGTCGGGGTCATGGTCTACCCGCGGATGGAGCCGATCCCCGGCTGGCGGCTCCCGGCGGCCAGCCTGGAGGGCAGCCACGCGGCGCCGGAGCGCACGCTCCAGACCACCCCGCTCGCGACGGCCGTCCGTCCGTATGCGCCGGGCGACAGCATGAACCGCATCCACTGGCGATCGACCGCGCGGCATGGCGAGATCCAGGTCAAGGAGTTCGAGCTCGAGCGCACGGCCGACGCGTGGATCATCCTCGACCTCGAGCGGCGGATCCAGGCCGGACGCGGCGACGGGTCGACGACCGAGGTGGCGATCCGGGCGGCGGCCGCGATCGCGGACAAGGCGCTCGGCGAGAACCGCGCGGTCGGGATGACCATCAATGCCGCGCGCCGGACGCAGCTGCCGCCCGATCGCGGCGGGCGTCAGCACCAGAAGATCATGCAGCTGCTGGCCGCGGTGGACGCCGACGCCGCGGCGCCCCTGGCCGAGACGCTCGTGGGGTCGATGAGCCGGCTGCGTCGAGGCATGACCGCGGTGGTCATCACCGCGTCGCTCGAGACCGACTGGGTCAAGCCGCTCGCGGCGCTGCGCTCGCGCGGGGTGGCCTGCGTCGTGGTCACGCTCGACGCGGCCGCCTACGCGGACGCGCACGAGGCGCACGAGGCCGGCGGGGGCGGCCCGGACGCCAAGCGGGCGCGCGCCCTGCGTCATGCCCTGGCCGAGTACGAACTGCGCTCGTTCCCGATCGACCCGGGCCAGTCGCTCGCGGCGGCGCTGGCATGACGAGCGCCACCGTCGGCCCGGCGACGGCGCGGACCTCGCCCCTCGCACGCGTCCCGCTGGCGCCGGCGGAGGGCTGGCTGACCGTCGGCCTCGTCCTGCTCCTGTGCCTGTCCCTGGCCTGGTCGCTCGACGACGCCCGGCTGATCCTCGGGCGCGACGCCGCGACCGACATGCTGCCGTGGGTCGCGCTGCTCGGGGTCGCCGCCGGGACCGTGGGAGCCAAGGTCGGCTGGGGCCGCTGGCGCAGCCACGCCATCGGCGCCCTGCTGGCCGCGCTCGTCGTGCCGGTCATCGCCGGCACGGTGCTGCTGCCGGCCGGGGCGACGCCGGCCGAGCTGTTCCGCGCCACCGCCGACGCGACCTACGGAGCGTTCGTCGACCTCGTCCTCCTCGACCGGCTCACGACGGTCGAGATCGGCCACCACCTGTGGATCCTCGGGCTGCTCGTGTGGGGCACCTCGATGTACGCCGCCTATGCGTGCTTCGGGCATCGCCGACCGCTCGGAGCCATCGTGCTGCTGGGCATGCTGCTCGTCGGCAACATCATCCTGACGACGCGCGACCAGCTCGCGTACCTCGTGCTCTTCTCGCTCGCGGCCCTCTTTCTGCTCATCCGCTTCCACACGCTCGAGGAGCAGGCCGACTGGCTCCGCCGGCGCATCGGCGATCCGCGCTCGATCGCCGGGCTGTACCTTCGAGGGGGCACGATCTTCATCGTCAGTGCCGTCGTCGGCTCGCTCCTGCTGACCCAAGTGGCGTCGTCCGATCCGCTGGCTGGCATGTGGACCAACGTGAACAGCCGGCTCATCGAGCTGGCGCGCGGGATCGAGCGCTTCCTGCCGGTGCCCGGCAGCGGCGTGTCGCTCGGCCCGTCGTTCGGTTCGACGGCCCCGATCCGAGGTGTCTGGACGACGAGCGACGCCATGGCCATGACGGTCGCGGTGGATGCGGCCGAGGCCGATACGCCGTACTGGGCCGCCGTGGTCTACGACGTGTACGCGTTGGATCGCTGGGACACGAGCCCGGCTCGCTCGATCGACCGCGAGCCGGGCGAGCAGATCCTCGACGGCACCGGCGATGCGGTCGATCCGACGGCCCGTCGGACCCTGACCGTGACGATCACGCCGGCCGCGGCCGTGCCCATCGTGTTCACGCCGTTCGCGCCGTCGACGGTCGACATCGCGGTCGACCTGGAGGCGATCGGTGAGGCCGGGTTCCTGAGCTCGCTTCGGCGCGACGCGAGCACCGAGCCATACACCATCACGGCGGACCTGGCCCTCATGAGCGATGAGGTGGACGGCGCCGTGACCGCCAATCGGCTGCGCGTGGCCGGGACGGACTATCCGGCCGAGATCGTCGAGCTGTACACGGCCCTGCCGGTCGAGGCGATCGGACCGGAGGCCGAGAAGGTCCGCACGGCGATCATCGCGGAGGCCGGCAGCACGAATCCCTACGACCTCGCCGCCGCGGCCGTTCGCCATCTCCAGGACCCGGCCAACTTCACCTACGACACCGACATCCGGCGGTTCGACTGCAGCGGCCTCGGGGCCGTCGAGTGCTTCGCCACGTATCGCTACGGCTACTGCGAGTACTACGCGTCCACCATGGCGGTGCTGCTGCGCTCGCTGGGCATCCCGACCCGCCTGGTCGAGGGCTACCGGCGCGGGACGCCGGACCCGGCGACGGGCGTGTGGCAGGTCCGCCAGAGCGACGCCCACGCGTGGGTCCAGGTGTACTTCCCGCGCTACGGCTGGGTGGACTTCGACCCGACCGGCGGCGGCGTGGCGGAACTGGCGCCGATCCCGCCGGGGCGGCCGGAGGCGACCCCGGCGCCCGGCGCATCGGCCTCGGCCCGGCCGATCCCGACGCGGCCGCCGATCGACGACCGGACGCTCGAGCCGGGGGTCGCCGGCGGCGTCACGGGCACACCCGGAGGCTCGACGGGGCCGCTCGTGGCGGTCGCTCTCGTGCTCCTGCTGGCCGTCGGGATCGCCGCCGCGACCGCCTGGCGTCGTGGGCCGCGCGGGCCGGTCACCGCCGACCGGGCCTACGGGAACGTCACGAGCCTGGCCGCGCGCTTCGGCTTCGGGCCGCGGCCGGACCAGACGGTCTACGAGTACGTGGGCGCCCTGTCCGAGGCGCTGCCCGGGGCCAGGCCGGAGCTCGAGACCGTCGCCCGGGCCAAGGTCGAGACCGCGTACGGCGGGCGCGTCCTCGGTGACGATCGGCTGGCCCAGCTGCGCGAGGCGCAGCGGCGCTTGCGGGTCAGTCTCCTCCGCCTCGGCCTGCGCCGGCTGCGCCGTCGCCGGGGCCGACGCTAGAGCGCGCCGCTCCGGCTGCGGGCCTCGGCCCTGGCCACGGTCTCCTCGTCGAGCGTGACCGACAGGTGGCCGGTCAGGTTGTGCGCGCGCATGACCGGGCGACCGGCGCGGATGTCCACGACGGTGATGGCGCACAGGTCCATCGTCCACATCCAGAACCGCTCGAGCGGCAGGTCGAACAGGGTCAGCAGCGTGACCTTGAACACCCCGTCGTGGCCGACGACGATCGACCACGGCTGGCCGCCGATCGCGTGCTGCCCGTACCCGGCCACTTCGTCGCGGTCGATCGTACCGGGTTCGCCGCCGTCGGCCAGCCGGGCGAGGACCGTGGCCAGGGCGGCGCGGACCCGGACCTGGACGTCGGGCAGGGCCTCGCCGCCGGGCGCCCAGGCGCTGACCGGCGTGCGACGCCAGGCCGCCAGCTCCTCGCCGAAGCGGGCCGCGATGTCGTCGCGGTGCAGCCCCTCCCACTCGCCCTGGCCGATCTCCAGGAAGCCGTCGTCGGGGCGGACCGGGTAGGGGACCGGGGCCGCGGCGAGGATGGCCTCGGCCGTGGCCCGGGTGCGGGCGAGCGGGGAGTGGACGAGTTCCCGGGGAGTGCCGGCCGGGACGGGCAGCGCGGGCGCGTCGTGGGGCCGCGCGAGGCGCGCTCCGAGCAGCACGGCCTGGGCCTGGCCGTCGGATGACAGCGGTGTCTCCGCCTGGCCCTGGAAGCGGCCCTCCACGATGTACTCGGATTCGCCGTGGCGGGCCAGCACCAGCGTCGCGTCGAGCCCGTCCGGGATCAGCTGGCTCATCGCTCGACGCCCAGCCGGATCGTCCACAGCTCGATGACCGCATCCAGCGAGCGGATGGCGTCGGCCACGGCCGGCGGGACGTCCTCGTCGAGGGCCAGGATCATCAGGGCGTCCTCCCGCGGGCGGGTGCGGCCGAGGTGCATCGCGCTGATGTTGACGTCCGCCTCGCCGAGCATCGCGCCGATGCGCCCGACCATGCCCGGCCGGTCGTGGTGGCGACTGATGAGCATCACGTCGGACGGGGCGAGGTCGAGCCGGTAGTCGCCCAGCCGGGTGATCCGCGGCTCCCCGCCGCCCACGGTCCCGGCCACGGTGAGGCCGCCCGGGGCGTCGGAGCCGAGCGTGAGCTGCGCCGCGAAGGCGCCCGCATCGGGCGTCTTGCGCTCGACGACCATGATCCCGCGCGCCTTCGCCAGGGCCCCGGCGTTGACCAGGTTGACCCGTTCGGTGGTGGTGGTCTCGAGCAGGCCGCGCAGCATCGCGGCGGTCAGCGGCGACGCGTCGTGCTCGGCCAGGTCGCCGGCGATCTCGAGGGTCAGGGTGCGCACGCCACCGCGCGAGGTCTGGGCCAGGAGGCGGCCCAGGATCTCGGCCAGGGGCAGGTACGGCGCGATGGCCCGGGCGGTCTCGGGCGTGAGCAGTGGGGCATTGACCGCGTAGCGGGCGCTCCGCCCGTCGAGGACGTCGAGGACCTGCGCCGCGACCTCCTCGGCGACGAGCACCTGGGCCTCGGCCGTGGATGCCCCGAGGTGCGGCGTGAGCAGGGTGTTGGGGGCCGTCAGCAGCGGCGAGTCGGTCGGCGGCTCGTGCTCGAACACGTCGATGCCCGCGCCGGCGATGTGCCCGGAGGCGAGCGCCTCGGCCAGGGCGGCCTCGTCGACGATCCCGCCGCGGGCGACGTTCAGGACGATCGCGCCGGGACGCAGCCTGGCCAGCGCCTCGCGCCCGAGCAGGCCGCGCGTCTGGCGGTTGAGCGGCACGTGCGCGGTCACCACGTCGGCACGGGCGAGGAGCGTGTCGAAGTCCACCAGCTCCACGCCGTGGTTGGCGGCCTGCTCGGCGGTCACGAACGGATCGACGCCGACGACGACCATGTCCATGGCCCGCGCGCGCAGCGCGACGGCCTGGCCGATCTTGCCCAACCCGATGATCCCGAGCGTGCGCCCGCGCAGCTCGAGGCCGGTGAACGCCGAGCGCCTCCACTCGCCGCGGCGCATCGAGGCGTCGGCGGCCGCGGTCCGGCGCGCGACGCCGTAGAGGAGCGCCAGCGTGTGCTCGGCGGCCGCGATGGTGTTCCCGGTCGGGGCGTTGACGACGGTGATGCCGGCCCGCGTCGCGGCGTCGAGGTCGACGTTGTCGACGCCGACCCCGGCCCGGCCGATGACGACCAGGCGGGTGCCGGCGGCGATCAGCTCGGCGTCCACCTGCACCTGGCTGCGCACGATGAGCGCGTCGTAGTCGGGCAGGATGGCCGCCAGCTCCTGGGGCGTGCAGCCCAGGCGCTCATCGACCTCGTGGTGCGCGGCCAGCAGCTCGATGCCCTCGCGGGCGACCGCCTCGGCAACGAGGATCCTCACGCGCGCACCGCCGCCGCGGGGGCCTCGATGACCCCGAGCGAGGTCAGGGCCGCGACCTGGGCCGCGGCGACCGCCGCCCCGGGGGTGACCGGGCGGCCGTGCTGTATCGACACCAGCTCGAGCGTGCCGATGGCGCCCAGGATCTCCTCGACCGTCACCGAGCCGAGGTGCCCGAGCCGGAAGATCCGGCCCGTGAGCTTGCCCTGGCCGCCGGCGAGGACGACCCCGCGGCCCTTGACCTCGCCGCTGAACGCCTTCCAGTCGAGGCCGTCGGGGACGTGCACCGAGGTGACCGTGCGGGACGCATGGGCCCGGTCGGCGAACAGCGCGAATCCGAGCGCATCGAGGCCCGCGCGGGCCGCCGCGGCGCAGGCCTCGTGTCGGGCGAAGATCCCCGGGGCGCCCTCCTCGGCCATCAGGCGCAGCCCCTCGTCCACCTGGTAGACGACCGCGATGGCCGGGGTGAATGGGGTCTGGCCGTTGGCGTGGGCGTCGCGGTGGGCGCGCAGATCGAGGTAGAAACGCGGCATCGTGGCCCGTTCCATGGCCGCCCAGGCCCGCGGTGAGGCCGCGATCATGGCCAGGCCCGGCGCCGCCATCCAGGCCTTCTGCGAGCCGGTCACGACGAGGTCCACGCCCCATGCGTCCATCTCGAACGGCACGGCGCCGAGGCCCGACACGCTGTCGACGAGGATGAGTGCCTCGGGCGACGCCTCGCGGATCGCGGCCGCCAGCTCCGGGATCGGGTTCATGACCCCGGTCGACGTCTCGTTGTGGGTCAGCAGCACCGCCCGCACGTCCGGCATCGCGCGCAGCCGCTCCCGGATCTCGTCGGCCGCGGCCGCGGCGCCCCACTCGGCATCGAGCTTCGTGACATCGGCGCCGTAGATGGCGGCGATCCTGGCGAACCGGTCGCCGAACGAGCCGATCGACACGCCCAGGACCCGGTCGCCGGGCGAGAGCGTGTTGACCACGGCCGCCTCCAGGCCACCCGATCCGGCGGTCGAGATGACGGCGACGTCGCTGGTGGTGCCGAAGAAGGGCTGCATGCCGCTGATGACCCGCGCCAGCATCGCCGCGAACTCGGGACCGCGGTGGTTGATCATCTGGCGGGCGCCGGCCGCGCGGACCGAGGCGGGCAGGGAGGTCGGTCCGGGGATGCGCAGGTTCGGCTCGAAGCGGTCCATGGCGGTCGTGGCTCCTCGGCGTGACGGGACGGATGGGCGGATGACGTCGGGAGTCGCGATGGTGCCATGCCCGGGCCCCGGCTGCCACGAGGTCATATATGCTGTCACCATGACCACCCGACGGACGACCATCCTCATCGACGCCGACCTCCTCGACCGCCTGGAGCGGCACGCCGACCGCCGGCGCACGACGAAGACCGCGGTCATCACCAGCGCCGTCGAGGCGTGGCTGGCCGAGCACGAGGCGACGCCGACCCTCGGATTCGTGGGCATCGGCGCCAGCGAGCACGGCCGCCTGTCGCTCGACGGGCGTCGCATCGCCCGGCGCGAGGCGGGTCGACCGGGCCGCTGACGTGGCCATCCTGCTCGATGGCAGCGCGGTCCTCGCGGCGGCCGATCGCGCCGACCTGAACCACGCCGCCGCGGTGGCCTGGTTCGAGCGCGCGGACGAGCCGCTCCTGCTCGGCACCCTGACCCTGGCCGAGCTCGACGACCTGCTCCAGCGCGAACTCGGGGTGGTGGCCTCGCTCGCAGTCGTCCGGGCGCTGATCGACGGCGGGCTGCGCCTCGTCAGTCCCACCCGGGAGGATCTGGCCCGGGCCGCCGAGCTGCTCGTCGAGGCCGGGGAGCACCGCCCGCGCCTGGCCGACGCGCTGCTCGTCGCCTCCGCCGAGCGGCTCGGGGTGCGCCGCATCGCGACGTTCGACCGGCGCCCCATCGCGGTCTTCCGGCCGCGCCACGTCCGGGCCTTCGATCTGGAGCCCTGAGCCCGGCGCGGTACCATCCGGTCCGACGGCGAAACAGGCGGGCCCGTCCGAGCGTCTCAGTCTGACGCACCCCACCCATCCCATCGATGAGGCCGCCCGCCCCATGGCCGAACCTCGCCACGTCGCCTACCGTCCGCCCCGCCGTCGGCCGTATCGGCCCGACCCGGTGCGCGACCGGTGGTTCACGCGCTTCGTGGTGCTGCTGTCCATCCTGGCGCTCGTGGTCGGCGGGCTGGGGACGTGGGCGATCGCCACGAACACGTTCGGCGCGGGCGACCGGTTCGAGGGGCTGCTCGACCGGGTGGACCGCTTCGTGGCCGGTCCGGTGCCGGACCGGCCGGCCCCCGTGACCATCCTCGTGACCGAGCCGCCCTCGTCGCCGACCCCGGAGCCGACGGTCGAGCCCTCCGGCTCGCTCGAGCCAGGAGCGAGCCCGACGCCGCAGCCGACCCCGACGCCGGCCCCGGTCCGTGCGCCAGTGGACGTGTCCATCACCGACGATCCCGCCTCCGTGTTCAACAGCCAAGTGGAGGACGACTGGTGCGCACCGGCCGGCGTCCAGATGGTGCTGGCGCAGCTCGGCCTGCTCGGGACCAGCGACGCCGAGCAGCGGCGCATCGCCGATCGGGTGCGCGAGTGGGAATCGGTGCGGGACAGCCGCAACGGCAGGTGGGGCCCGGCCGCCATGGCCCTGGCTCTCGAGGCCTACGGCGCGCCCGGCTACGAGGTCCGCGCGTTCGAGGGCCGCAAGGCAGCGTTGCGCGACGCGGCGAAGACGATCATGGAGACCGGCGCGCCGGTGATCCTGCTGACGTGGCGGGGCGCGCACACCTGGATCATGACCGGCTTCCGCGCCGATGCCGATCCGACCGTCTTCCGCGACGCGCAGGTCAGCGGGGCCTACATCCTCGACCCGTGGTACCCGCGGGTGTCGAGCATCTGGGGCAAGTCCGACGGCCCGGGCGTCTTCCAGGACGAGGCCGAGATGCAGCGCAACTTCCTGCCGTGGAAGCGCCCCGAGGGCACCTATCCGGATCGCGACGGGCTGTTCATCACGGTCGCGCCGACCATCCCGGTCGGCTAGGCGGCGCGCGGTCCGTCCGGCATCCGGCGGAGGCGCACGCCGAGGACGGCCACGAGCAGGACCAGGCGGACCGCGGCGCCGAGCGCGTAGCCGGCCGGGATGGCCAGGACATCGAGCGTCGCGACGAGCGCGCTGACGGCCACGATGGTCGTGCCGAAGCCGATCAGGGACGCCGCCACCTGGCCGATCGTGTGGCGCGTGGCGTAGATCGCCCGGCTGACGAGGTGGCCCAGGCTCTCGAACGGGATGGCGATGGCGAAGACCGCCAGCACGAGGGCCGTGCGTGCCACGGCGTCGGCGTCGAACCGGCCGCCGCCGAGCAGGATCTCGACGGCCAGCGGCCCGACAGCCGCCAGGCCGATCGCCGCGAGCACGGTCAGGGCGCCGATCGTCGTGCCGGCTCGCCTGATCTGGGCCACGAACGCGCGGCGGTCGGTCGCGGCGTACGTCGCGGCCAGGACCGGGAACGCCGCGACGGCGATGGCCACCCCGATGAGGCTGATCGGCACGCTCTGGAAGTTGCGCGCGAGGTTGACCGTGGTGATGCTGCCCGCCGCGAGCCCGGACGCGACCGACGTGAAGAACAGGAAGGTCAGCGGCTCGATCGGGCTCGACCCGGTCTTGGGCAGCATCAGGCCCAGGAACTCGCGCAGCGCCGGCATCCGCAGGGCGAGGCGCGGTCGAGGCCGGAACGAGGTCCGCGCGATGCCGGCGATCCGGATCGTGAGGTGGAGCGCGGCACCGAGCACGGCCCCCACGGCCGAGGCCACGATCCCCAGCCGATCGGCCAGGACGACCGTGCCGATGACGATGCCCGCGTTGTAGAGCAGGGGCGCGGCGCCGTAGAAGGCGAACCGCCGCTCGGCCACCAGGACCTCGCCGAGCGCCATCGAGCCGGCGAACAGGATCTGGGTCGCGGTCATGATCCGGAACAGCTCGACGTAGCGGTCGCGCTGCTCGGGACCGAAGCCGGGCGCCACGATGTCCACGGTCAGCGGCGCGGCGATGAACAGGACGATCGACACGACCAGCATGGCCAGCACGGCCAACGTCAGGATCGTCTGCGCGAAGACGTGCGCCGCGGGCTCGCCCTCGTCGCGCCGCAGGGCGGCGAAGATCGGGATGAACGGCGCCGCGAGGCCGCTCGCGACGATCACGCCGAAGGTCAGCTCGGGGATGACGAACGCGGCGTTGAACGTGTCGAGCTCGACGCCGGCCCCGAACGTCCGGGTCAGGATCCGGTCCCGCACCAGGCCCATCACGTAGCTGCCGAAGGTCAGCACGGACAGCACGACGGCGCCCCGCGGGACGAACCGATCGAGGATGGCATGCGCCCGCTCCGGCAGGCGTCGCGACGCGGTCATGGCCTGGCGCCTCCAGCGGCTACGATGGCGGACGATGCCCGCGCTGCGCGACGGACGACTCGATCGGTCCGCCTACGTCCTCGACTTCGACGAGCGATTCGAGGGCCGTGAGCTCGACCGGACGCACTGGCTGCCATGGTATCTGCCGCACTGGAGCAGCCGGGAGCGGACGGCCGCGCGGTACACCCTGGGCGACGGCACGCTGCGCCTGCGCATCGACGCCGACACGCCCGAGTGGTCGCCCGGGCTCGACCCGGGGGTGCGCGTCAGCAACCTGCAGACGGCCACGGGCAGCGGCCCGCCCGGCTCGTCGGTCGGCGCCCATCACTTCCGGCCGGGCCTGACGGTCCAGGAGGTCCAGCCGCACGAGGTCGGCTACGCCCCGGAGCACGGGCTGGTCGAGGTCCGCCTCGCGGCCTCGG
>JBKHXL010000077.1:0-32005 GCA_046566045.1 Candidatus Limnocylindria bacterium | reverse complement strand
ACCGGCGGCACCGTCACCGGCGGCACGACCGGCACCGGCGGCACCGTCACCGGCGGCACGACCGGCACCGGCGGCACCGGCACCGGCGGCACGACCGGCACCGGCGGACCCGGCGTCACCGTCATCGGCGTCACCGGCGGCCCGGGCGGCACCGTCACCGTCACCGGCGGCCCCGGCGTCACCGGCACCGGCGGACCCGGCGGCCGGGACGTGATCGCGCGGGGGATCGCCGGGCGGATCGCGCTGGCAGCCATCGCGAGCGCCGCGGTCGGGCTGGTCATCCTGGCCGTCGGCGTGGCCGTCGTCGGGGCGGACGCCTTCACCGAGCTGATGATTGAGGCCGGCGACACGGCCGAGCACGCCCGCGAGATGTACGACGACTCCGTGACGACGGTGGTCGTGGCCGCGTCGGTGCTCGCCGTCGTCGCCAGCATCGCCCTGGCCGTCGTCCTGGCCCGGATGCTGGCCCGGCCGCTCAACGAGGTCGGTGCGGCAGCCCGTCGCGTGGCCGACGGCGACTACGCCGCGCGGGTCCCGCGCGAGGGCCCGGAGGAGCTCGCCAGCCTGGCCGATTCGTTCAACCAGATGGCCGCCTCGCTCGAGCGCCAGGAGGCGATGCGGCGCGACTTCATCGCCAACGCCGCGCACGAGCTGCGCACGCCACTGACCAACCTGCAGGGCTACCTCGAGGCGCTGCGGGACGGCGTCATCACGGCCGACCGGGCGACCTACGAATCGCTCCACGAGGAGGCCGACCGGCTCGTCCGGCTGTCGAGATCGCTCGACGCGCTGGCCGAGGGCGACGCCGGCACGAGCCCGCCCGCCATCGTGGACCTGGACCTGACCGCGGTGATCGGCTCGGCCATCGACCTGGCGACGCCCGCCCTCGAGCGTGCCGGCCTGCGCCTGGAGACGGACATCCCGGATCAGCTGGCGGCCCGGGCGGATCCCGACCGGCTCGCCCAGGTGCTCGCCAACCTGCTCTCGAACGCCGTCCGCTACACCCCGGCCGGAGGCACCGTCACCGTTCGTGCCGAGCGCCGGCCGGGCGATGTGCTCATCTCGGTGGCGAACACCGGCGAGGGCATCCCGCCCGACGACATCGATCGCGTGTTCGAGCGATTCCACCGGGTCGAGAAGTCGCGCGACCGGGCGCGCGGCGGGGCCGGCATCGGGCTGGCCATCGTCAAGCAGCTGGTCGAACAGGCCGGCGGGCGGGTCGGCGCCGAATCGCGCGACGGCCTGACCCGCTTCTGGTTCAGCGTCCCGGCCGCCTGAACGGGGCGGTGCCGGGCGGCCCGGGGCGGCCCGGGGCGGCCGAGCCGGCCGACCTAGGACGAGGGCACGCCGATGGCCACCATCCCGGCGAGGACGAAGGCCAGGCCGAGCCACTGGATGCGGCGCAGCCGCTCGCCCATGAACAGCACGGCGTACAGGATCGTGACGGCGGGCCCGAACGACGAGGCCAGCCCGACCAGCCATGTCTCGGCCACCTCGAGGCCGTAGGTGAAGACGGTCAGGCCGGCCACGTCCAGCACCCCGGCCAGGACCACGAACGACACGACCCGCCGGTCCACCGCGGCATCGGCTCCCTCGACGCCGATGAGCAGCGGCCTGGCCAGGCGTCGGAAGAAGCGCATCGCGAGCACGAGGATGGCCACCGACAGGACCGCGTTCGAGGTACGCGACACGAGCAGCGTCTCGAGCCAGCCGGAGCGCTCGATGACGATGTCGCTGCCGATCGACATCGACGCGAACAGGATCAGGGCCACGACCGCGAACCCGACGCCCGGGCTGGCCAGGCGCGTGCCCCGGATGGTCCCGTCGAAGGTCAGGCCGGTCATGATCACGCCGACCGTGGCCAGCGTGGCGCCGATGGCCTGGAGCCAGGTCAGCGTCTCGCCGCGAACGATGACTGCGAGGACGACCGTCAGGCCGCCGTACGCGGCGACCATCCCGCTGACGACGGCGATCGGCCCGAGACGCAGGCCGGTGAAGTAGGCGAGGTACGCCCCGGCCCCGGCGAGGCCGACCAGGGCGCCACCGACGAGCACGAACGGGTCGGTCGGGATCGCCGTCCCCTGGCTCACCGCCAGGGCGATGACGAGCACCGCGCCGATGACCTGGATGACCGTGGTGACCTTGAGGCTGCCGATCCGCCGGCTGGCCAGCGCGGCGAAGACGTCGAGCGTCCCCCACGACAGGGCGGCACCGAGTCCGGTCAGCAGGCCGAGGGGCATCGCCCGAGCCTAGAGGCGCGCCGCGCGGCGAGGATGTCGGTCGCGCGGACCGGGACGCACGCGGACGCCGGAGGATGCCCGCGGCGGCGCCTGACCGGGTCGGTCGGCCTCACCGGGGCCTCTGGTACACTCCGACGCCCGTGGGGATGTAGCTCAGCTGGAAGAGCGCTGCGTTCGCATCGCAGAGGTCAGGGGTTCGAGTCCCCTCATCTCCACCACCGCCGCCGGGGTCGTGTCGAGGCTGGCGGACCACCCCCAGTGCAGTCGCCGTGCATCCACGCGCGAGCCGCCGATGAGCGCTCGTGGCCACGATGCGCGGCCATGAAGCACAGCAGGAGTGGCAAGGGCGTCAGGAAGGATGAGCGGCGCGCCCGGCGCAAGGCCACGGATCGTCGGCACGACGAGTGGAGGGTTCGTCCCCTCCGCGACGGCCTCGATCCCGAACAGCTGCGCAGCATCCAGGCCGCCGCTCACCGGATGGATCCCGACCGCCCATGGTCGGAACTCGCGCCCCGCGTCCTGCCCATGATCAAGCGCGCCTGGCATCCCTATCCGCCCGATGCCGAGCCACTGACCCTGACGGTGGCGCCCGGGATCCGGACGGGCTTCGGGATCGACCTTGGCCCGGCGTTCGGCCACGTCTCGCAGGCGATGCTCGACCGGTGGGGCGTCGATGCGATGACCGTCCTGGCCGCGTCGCTCGACAACCTGCGCCGGTCGGCCGCGGCCACGCCGCCCAGGGTCGAGCGCGTGCCGTACGACGGGTGGCAGGTCACCTCGATCGCCGGCCAGGGCTGGGGCTCCGCCCTGTTGCTGGTGCCGGACGTTCTCCAGCCCATCCTCCGCGACGAGGAGCAGGTGCTGCTCGCCCCGGTGCGCAACCATCTGCTGGCGCTCTCACCCGACGCCGACCTGGAGACCGCGGCCGCGCTGTGGGGCGCCCTCGCCGACGGCGCAGCGGACCAGCTGGACGTCCCGATCCTGTTCTGGGACGGCGTGTCGGTCGTGCCGGTCCTCGACGGACCGGATCGCCGCGTGCACTAGCACGAGCCAGGGCCGAGCGCCCCGTGGAGTTCGGTCGCGTGATCGTGCAGCCAGCGGCGCCACACGCGGTGGTCGGCGCGACGGCTGGCCACGAGCGCCCAGAAGGCCGGTCCGTGGCCGAACACGCGCAGGTGGGCGAGCTCGTGGATGACCACGGTCTCGAGCGCCTCCGGGGGCGCCAGGACGAGGCGCCACGAGAACGACAGGCGGCCCTGGCGGGACGCGCTCCCCCAGCGGGTACGCGGGTCGCGGAAGGACACCGCGACCGGGGCCACGCCGATCGCCGGCGCGTGCCGTGCGATGGCCTCGGTCACCGCCCCGACCGCCTCCTGGCGGAGCCACGCCTCGATGACGCGCGGCTCCGGGCGACGGTCGCGCGACGCCTGGTGGAGGACGAGCTCGTCGTCGAACGCGACCACCTGCGAGCGAGTGACGCCGGTCACGGCCGGAACGACGCGGATCCGCAGCACGCGGCCACGGAACGGGATGCTGCCACCGTCGCGCGCGCCGCCGCGCGCCTCGAGCGTGGCCGCGTCGACGGCCTGGCGGGCGAGGTGGCGGCGCAGCCACGGCTCGCGATCGTGCAGGAACTCGAGGGCGCGGCGCTCCCCGTCGCCGCGCGACGCGCGCGCGGGCACGGTCACGACCACGCCACGCTGCGGGTGGATCACGACCCGGATCGACCGCGCCCGCGCCGAACGCCGGAGCGTATACGGGACGTCGCCGCCGGGGAGGCGCGCGACGGCGGGCAGGTCGGTCACGGCAGTGATGATGCCATCGCGCACGAGGACTAGCCCGAGATGCCGCCTCCGCGCATCTATCCTTCGAACGCGGCCGGCCCAACGACCGCCATCCGGGGACCCGAGGCATGGACCGATGACCGTCGAAGCCCTTCGAAGGCGACGACCCGAGACGTTGGCGGACCTGCTCGACACCTACGGGCGCGAGCTCCAGGGTGTCGCCTACCTGATCCTGCGCGACCGGTCGGAGGCGGAGGACGTGGTTATCGAGACCCTCCTCACCGCCTTCGAGAAGGGTGACTCCATCCGCGACGAGCGAGCGCTGCGCGGCTGGCTCCTGCGGGTCGCGACCAACCACGCACTGACGGTCCGCCGCCGGTCCGCGCGGGTCGTCCACCTCGCCGTGGTCCCCGATCGGGGCGGCGGCCGGGACCTCGGCGCGGACGGCGCCGACCGGGTGGCCCTGCTGGCGGCGATCGCCGAGCTGCCCGTCCAGATGCGGGCAGCCGTCGTCCTGCGCTACTACGCCGACCTGTCGGTGGACGAGGTCGCGGCCGCGCTGGGCAAGAGCCCGAACACGATCAAGGCGCAGCTCCAGACCGCGCTCGATCGACTCCGCATCCATCTCGCCGACCCGCTCGGCGCCAGCCTCGGGGAGGCCTCCAATGCATGACGTCCGACTCGAGGATCAGCTCCGTTCCATCCTGCGCGCCGAGGCCGACGGGGTGCCGCTGGCCATCGGCCCGGACGAGCTCGAGCGCCGGCTCGCGCTGCGCCGCCGGGCGCGCCAGGGTCGCCGCCTGTGCCTGGTCGCGGCCGCCATCGCGGTCGTGGCCATCGGATCGATGGTGGCCATCACCAACGGCTGGCTGCGCCTGCCGACGGTCGCCGTCGAGCCCACGCCCTCGCCGGTGCCGACGGATCCGGCGAGCGCGCCGCCGTCCACGCCCGTGCCGTCGTCCACGACCGAGCCGCTCCCGTCGGCCGCCCCCTACGTCCCGCGCGTCGTCGACCCGCTCGGCGCGAGTCGCGACGCGGTGCTGGTCCGGTTCGATCCCGCCACGAACGAGGTCGTCATCGACCTCGCGGTGTCGACGGGCGAGAACGTGACGCTCGGGTCGCACAAACTGCCGGAGGGGACGGAGCCGGACATGTCCAGCGCGCCGCGCTCCGGTCCCACCGGATATCTCGCGCTGGGCCTCGTCGCGGCGGGCGATCCCGACGTACCGGCCGGTACGCTCATCATCGACCTGCTCGACCTGGGCCGCCCCGGCGTGCTCGTGGACGGCGGTGCACGCGGCTTCGGCTGGGCGCCGGACGGGCGGCTGGCCGTCGTGGACCTCGGGACGGCGTCGCTGGTCGACCCGCTCGACGGCCGCGTCCTCGCCACGTCCCCGATCCCGACCGCCATCGCGCTGGCCGGCACGTTCCAGTCCCGCCGTTTCGTAGCGATCTGGGCGGCCGACGGCAGCGGCCTGCTGGCGATGCAGTCCCAGGAGGACGGGCCGTCGCCGGGCATCCTCCACTTCGACGGCCCGGGCTCGGGCGTCGTCTTCGAGCACACCGGCGTGGCCGTGCCGATCTTCACCCCGACCGGCATGGAGCGCTTCCGAGCGGTCGACGGCGGTCGACTCGGGATCGGCTGCGATTCCTCGGGCGAGGGCGCCGTGGCCACCTGCGCCGTGTCGGTCGCGTTCGACGGCGTGGAGGAGTTCACGTTCCTGTACCGCGGCGACGACATCATCGACATGGTGTGGGCGGCCGACGGCCGGGACGTCTGGCTTCTGCGGGGCACGCCCGGCGACGAGCCCGCCACGCTCTCCGTCGATCGCCTCCGCGGCGCCGGGCGAACCACGGTAGCGACGCTGGCCGACATCGTGACCGGCGCGGCCGGTCCGAGGATCACCGGGATCTCCCCGAACGACAGCCGGATCGCCATCGACACCGGCGACGGCATCACCCTGCTCCTCGAACCCGGGGGCGGGGAGTTCTACGGGCTCGGCGGCCGGTTCGCGGGTTGGGCCGACCAGGGCGACGCCGCGTACCGGTGACCGACGGCCGCCCCATCCCGGGCCGGTCCCCGGCGACCCTCTGCTACAATCCGCCCTCCGTGGGGCTATAGCTCAGCTGGAAGAGCGCGTGCATGGCATGCATGAGGTCCGGGGTTCGAGTCCCCGTAGCTCCACCAGAGAACCGACCGCACCGCCGACCCTCACCCCTCGCCGACGGCGGGGGGTGACCCGTATCCTGAGGCCGCCGCCGTGACCGAGCCCGCATCGCCTGCCGCCGACGCCGCCGTCGCCGCCGTCGCCGCCGACACGGGGGGCGCTCGCGTGGAGCGCTACGACCCGACCGCGGTGGAGCCCGCATGGCAGGCCCGCTGGGCCGAGGCGCGTCTGTACGACACGGACCTCACGGACACGAGCCGGCCACGCCACTACCTGCTGACGATGTACCCGTACTCGTCGGGCGACCTGCACATCGGCCACTGGTACATCGTGACCCCGACCGACGCGGTAGCGCGCTTCCGCCGGATGCACGGGCTGAACGTGTTCTTCCCGATCGGCTTCGACGCGTTCGGACTGCCGGCGGAGAACGCGGCCATCAAGAACGGCGGCCATCCATTCCCGTGGACGATGCAGAACATCGACAAGATGCGTCGCCAGTTCCGGACGATGGGCGCGACCTTCAGCTGGGACCACGAGATCGTGACCGCCGACCCGGGGTTCTACCGCTGGAACCAGTGGATGTTCCTGCGCTTCCTGGAGGCGGGGCTGGCCTATCGCAAGCAGTCGCCGGTGGACTGGTGCCCCAACGACGGGACGCTGGCCCGCGAGCAGGTCGAGGGCACCGATCGCCGCTGCTGGCGCTGCGGCGCCCTGGTCGAGAAGCGCGACCTGGAGCAGTGGTACCTGCGCACGACGCGCTTCGCCGACGAGCTGCTGGACTTCACCGGCCTCGACTGGCCCGAGCCCATCCGCATCCAGCAGACGAACTGGATCGGCCGCTCCGAGGGCGCCGAGATCGACTTCGCGACGGCCCCCTCCGGGCACCATGCCGGCGGCGCCGTCCTGCGCGTGTTCACGACTCGGCCCGACACCCTGTTCGGGGCGACGTTCATGGTCCTCGCCCCCGAGCACCCGCTGGTCGCCGGGCTGACCGCCCCACAGCGACGGGCCGAGGTGGACGCCTACGTCGAGCAGGCCCGGCGGCGCACCGAGATCGACCGGCTGTCGACCGATCGCGAGAAGACCGGCGTGGCCATCGGCGCCGACGCGGTCAACCCGGTCAACGGCGAGCGCATCCCGATCTTCATCGCCGACTACGTGCTGTCCGGTTACGGCACGGGCGCGATCATGGCCGTGCCCGCCCATGACGAGCGCGACTTCGCGTTCGCCCGCCAGTTCGGGCTGCCCATCCGGCGCGTCGTGGCGGCGCCCGGGACAGCGACCGACGACCCGCTCGACGACGCCTACGTGGCCCACGCCGACGACGAGCGGCTGGTCAACTCGGGTCGCTTCGACGGCCTGCCGGCCGACGAGGGCGGCCGAGCGATCGTGGCCGAGCTGGCCGAGCGCGGCGTGGCCGAGCCGACCGTGACGTACCGCCTGCGCGACTGGCTGATCAGCCGCCAGCGCTACTGGGGCACGCCGTTCCCGATCATCTACTGCCCGACCGACGGGGTCGTGCCGGTGCCGGACGAGGACCTGCCGGTCCGCCTGCCGGAGACGGTCGACTACAGGGGTTCGGGCTCGAACCCGCTCGAGCACGACGAGGCGTTCCTGCGGGTGGACTGCCCGCGCTGTGGCGGGCCCGCCCGGCGCGAGACGGACACGATGGACACGTTCGTCTACTCGTCGTGGTACTGGTTCCGCTACCTGTCGCCCGACAAGGCCGACGGACCGGTCGATCGCGCGCTCGTCGACGCGTGGACCCCGGTCGACCAGTACACGGGCGGGGCGGAGCACGCGGTCATGCATCTGCTGTACTCGCGCTTCTGGACCAAGGCCATGCGCGAGTGCGGCCTGATCGACCAGTCCGAGCCGTTCATCCGGCTGTTCAACCAGGGTCAGATCCTGGGCGCCGACGGCGAGCGCATGAGCAAGAGCCGCGGGAACGTGCAGGACCCGGACGAGCTGGTCGGGCGCTACGGCGCCGATGCGGTCCGCCTGTTCCTGATGTTCATGGGCCCGTGGGACCAGGGCGGGCCGTGGAGCCCGACCGGGATCGGTGGCGTGTCGCGCTTCCTGAACCGCGTCTGGACGCTGGCGATGGACCCGCACGGTCGATCGGCGAGCGATCCGGACAGCGGACGGCTGGCCGACGGAGAGACCGAGGCCGCGGCTCGTTCCGCGATCCGTGGCGCCGCCCACCGTACGCTTCGCGACGTGACCGCCGACTACGAGGCGTTCCGCTTCAACACGATGGTCGCCAAGCTGATGGAGCTCACCAACACGCTCTACCGCTACCGCGGCACGCCGGTCGCCGGTGGCCCAGAGTGGGACGAGGCGATGCGCCTGCTCCAGCTGATGCTGGCACCCGCGGCGCCGCACATCAGCGAGGAGCTGTGGTCGCGCCGCCAGGCGGCCGCCGGCGTGCCGTGGTCGAGCATCAACCTGGAGGCCTGGCCCGAGGTGGACGCGAGCGCGATCATCGAGACGACCCGCGAGGTCCCGATCCAGGTGAACGGCAAGCTGCGCGACAGGGTCATGGTCGCGGCCGATGCCGACCAGGCCGCGATCGAGGCGGCGGCCCTGGCCACGCCGCGCATCGTCGCCCTGCTGGCCGGCCGCACGCCGGACAAGGTCATCGCCCCCGGAGGCGGCAAGCTGGTCAACATCGTCCTGCGCGATGCCTGACGACAGCCGGGCGGCGACCGACGGGATCGCCGCCTGGTCGGAGGCCCGGATCGCCGCGGGCGAGGGCGTCCCGCCACCGGCGGCGACCCCCCGCGACGGCGCGGTGATCGAGCTGCGCGAGATCACCGCCGACCTGGTCCGCGCCGTGTGCATCCTGCACGTCGCACCGGACCAGCGCAGCTTCGTGGCCCCGAACGCCGTGTCGTTCGCCGAGGCCATGTTCGAGCCGAGGGCCTGGTTCCGTGCCGTCGTGGCCGACGACGTGCCGGTCGGCTTCGTGATGCTGTCGATCGACCGGGAGACGCCCGAGTACTACCTGTGGCGGTTCATGATCGACCAGCGCTACCAGGGCCGCGGTTACGGTCGCGCCGCGCTGACGCTGGTCATCGACCACGTGCGATCGCTGCCAGGCGCGTCCGAGCTGCTGGTCAGCTGGATGCCGGGCCCGGGAGGGCCAGAGCCGTTCTACCGCGGCTTCGGCTTCGAGCCGACCGGCGAGATGGACGGTGACGAGGTCGTTGCCAGGCTGCGCCTGTGAGGCTGCTCCCGCTCGCCATGGCCGTGGCGTTCCTCGTATCGGCGGCCGCGTGCTCGCGCACGGCCGTGTCCGATATCACCATCACCCTGGACAACCTGACCGACACGCCCGTCGGCCTGTACATCAACGATGCATGGGTCGGGACGTACCCTGCCGGTTGGAGCGTGCAGGAGCCCCTCGGCGATCATGGCGGGGCGCCGTACCTCGTCGATGTCCGCACCGCGTCCGGCGCGTCGCTGATCCGTGCCGACGTGAACGAGGCCCAGGCGGCGTCGCTGGTCGATGGCGGCCCGGCGATCGCCGTGGAGCACGGCGTGGCGTGCGGCATCATCCGTCTCGTGATCGGCGAACTGGCCGCCGACGAGGCCCCGGCGCCGGCCCGGAGCGTGGAGCCTGGACCCTGCCCATGAAGGGTCGACATCCTGCACGAGCCCGATGCCGCGTTGGGACGCCGTAGGCTCCAGGCCGGATCTTCGCCGGGCAACGCGTTCACGGGGTGCCCATTCCCAGGATCATCCCCGTCGCATCGTCGATGAGGAGGTAGCCGGAACGACCCACGAACGGCTCTCGATCACGCGGCACCCGCGTCACCAGGAAACTACCGTCACCACGAACAACCCAAACGATTCTCGAGGCGTCCGGAGAGCCTTCATCTAGCGTGGCTGCCCGAGGCTCATGCATCGCGACATCGCGCCACGCGGTTGCCGCGAGCGACTGGATGCGCAAACCATCAGGCGCCGGCTCCAGCCCCATGCTCGCAGCCGACTGCGCCATTCGTTCGATGTGGGAGATCGCGATCTCCCGGATGTCCTCCTCGGCACGGGCCGGCCGCACCGCCCCGTCCGCCGCGAATCGGGGGGTGTGGTCCGTCCACGAGATCTGCGCCGGACGGCCGGACTCGGAACGATGGCTCGCTGCGACTGGCGATGGCTCGGACTCCACGGCCGATGCGGTGCCAAGCACGGAAACGGCCACGATGACCCGCACGATCCGGTCGACCCGCGTCACGTCACGCTGACCTCATCCATCGCGCGACTCTAGGTCCGTCTGGTCGGAATGTCGAATTCCGCTCCGCCTTGCGGGGTACCGAATGGTTGGGGCTACGTTCGGTCACACTGCCTGGACGAGCGGCGAGCGTGTCTTGTCATCGTCACCCATCACGCTCTTGCGAACGTATCCGAGCGCGGACATCGTGGAGTCCCGTTCTCGGCAGCAGCGGCGATGAGCCAACGCCATCGAGGGACGACACACCCGGCCGTCGAAGGAGCTCACGGCGACACGTACCGACCTCGGAGGCATGTATCTGCCGCGGGCGTGCTTGAGAGACTGCAGGTAGGGCTCGAAGGTCCCCGAGGGCCCCTTCTCCGCGGCTGTTCGTGCATCTCATGCACTGGATCGTGGCGAGGACCGCCGTGAGCCCGCCTTCGACCCGATCCTGCAGCCTCTCAGGCACGGGGGGCGTCCCCATCGAACGGTTCGCGTGCGCTTGCGACGGGCCGGGCAGCCAGGCGATCGGATGCTCGCCCTCGGTGTCCCTCTGCGCGTGACCACCCGCTTCGAGCGCCGCTTCGACCGCGCCGACCCCGCGATGAGATGTCGTGGCCGATACCCGCAGCCGAGCAGCCGTCCCTCGTCTCCTCCGAGGATGCGACCGATCGAATCGCGACGTCGCTGGCGCCTTGTCGGGCGGTCGGACGGCTCGAACGCCGTGCGCCCGTAGACTTGGCGGATGACTGACATCAAGCTTGGCGCGCTCTGCTGGAACCAGTACACCGACTGGCCGTCCCTCCTCGAGGCCGGCGTCCGGGCCGACCGGCTCGGCTACGACACGCTCTGGACGTGGGACCACCTGTACCCGATCGTGGGGAGCCACGAGGGGCCGATCCTGGAGGGCTGGCTGACCCTGGCTGGCTGGGCGCAGGCAACCGACCGCGTCCGCATCGGGCTGATGGTCGGGGCGAACACGTTCCGGGAGCCGGCGCTGACCGCCAAGATGGCGACGACGCTCGACCACATCAGCAACGGGCGGGCCATCCTGGGGATCGGGGGCGCATGGTTCGAGACCGAGCACGAGGCCTACGGCATCCCCTTCGGTGACGGGTTCCCCGAACGACTCCGCTGGCTCAGCGAGGCGCTGCCGATCATGCGCGGCATGCTCCACGGCACGCAGCCGACCGCCACCGGGCCGCGCTACGCGGCGAGGACCGTCCGCAACGAACCCGCGCCGATCCAGGCGCGCCTGCCGCTGCTCATCGGCGGCGGGGGCGAGCAGGTCACCCTCAAGCTCGTGGCCAGATACGGCGACGCCAACAACGTCGGGGGCGGCATCGACAACGTGCGGCGCAAGGACGCCATCCTCGTGCAGCACTGCGAGACGGTCGGCCGGGATCCGGCGGAGATCGAGCGCACGACCGGGCTCGGCTCGGTCATCATCCGCGACTCGCGCGCCGAGGCCGAGCGCGTCCAGCGCGAGATCTTCGCGCGCAACGGGAACGCGGCGCCGTGGACGAACCAGCCGGTCGGCACGCCCGAGGACGTCGCGGAGCGCCTGGCGCCCTACCTCGAGATCGGCTATCGCCACCTCATCGCCGGCTTCCCCTCGCCGCATGACGAGGAGTCGATGACCCGCCTCGCGACCGAGGTCCGGCCGCTGCTCGAGCGCACCTAGCGGGGGAGCGGGCCGGGAGCCCGCACGCTCAGTCGGAGGCGATCGCCTCGTCGCCGTCGCCGTCACCCTTGGTCCGGGCCCGATGCCTGGCCGCCTTGGCCCGGTTGCCGCAGGTGGACATGTCGCACCAGCGGCGCCGGCCGGTGCGGGACGTGTCGTAGAAGACCCAGCGGCAGCGGTCGTTGTCGCAGATACGGATGCGCTCGGGGTGGCCCGTCGTGAGCTCGAGCACGAGCGGGTCGGCGAGACGGGCCAGCGCGTCGTCGATCGGATCGCCGACGTGGCGGTGGTCGACGCTGATGCCGCCGTCGGGGGCCGGCACGAGCTCGATGACCTGGCGAGCATGGAGCGCCCGGTTGACGGTGTCGAGCGCACCGCTCCGGGGCGGGCGCTCCTCGACGATCGCGTCGGCCACCTCGCGCAGGGCGCCGCGAACGGCGTACACGCGCAACAGGTCGCGCGCCGCGGTCTCGGGCGACTCGCCGGCGATGGCGCGCACGCGGTCGGCGCCCTCGCCGTGGATGACGCCCCGCGCCACGAACCAGTCGAGCGCGCTGTCGAGCGTCGGCAGACGCTCGATCCGGGAACCGTTGTCGAGGTCGTCGGTGTTCAGGAAATCGAAGGTGTCGTCGAGGCTGACGTCATGGGCATGGCCCCTGGCGAGCGCTCGATCGAACGGCAGCGTCGTCATAGCACTAACCACTGTAGTCCTCTTGACAGGTTACATGCAAGCCCATACACTTCGTGCATAACCGCTATCGATACAGATACGGGTTATCGCGACGGTCAACGGTTACCGCGCTTGAACGGGAAAGGACGATCGGATATGGACGCGCTCCTGATGCTGGCGATCCTGGTCATCGGCCTGGTCGCCCTCGACCTCGGCGCCATGACCTGGGGGGCCGACTCCCGTGACCCGCTGCCCGACGACCACCTCCGCTGATCACCCGATAGGAGCCACGCTCGTGAGCCACGTCTATACCTACATCGCCCTGGAGCTCGCCAACGAGCGATCGCGCGAGGTCCGCGATGCCCATCGTGCGGCCATGCTGCGCGCCGGGCTCACCCCGCGGCCGTCGAGCCTGCGCCGGGGCGCCGCCCGCGCCCTGGCCGCGGTGAGCCGCTGGAGCGCCGCCATCGCGCGACGCCTCGATGCCCGCGCCGGCGACGACCTCGGCCGCCGGCTGGCCCCGACGGAGTAACGTTGGCGGCATGACCGCCATGGACGCCCTGCTGCGCGCGACCGCCGCCGTCAGCTGGGGCCCCGATCGCATCGACCTGTTCACGGTGGACGAGGCAGCCCGTCTCGTCCACCGTTCCTTCGTGTCCGGGACCTGGTCCGAGCCGACGTCGCTGGGCGGGACCCTGGCCTCAGCGCCGGCCGCCACGGCCTGGGCGCCCGACCAGCTCCAGGTGTTCGCGATCTTCGACGACGGTCAGCTGTGGGATCGCTTCTGGGACGGCGAGTCGTGGCACGACTGGGAGTCGCTCGGCGGCTCGCTGACCGGCACCCCGGCGGCCTCGTCGTGGAGCGCCGACCGCATCGATGTGTGGGCTCCGGGCCGCGACGGCCGGACGTGGCATCGCTGGTGGGACGGCACCCGCTGGGTGGACTGGGAGCAGCTCCCCGGCTGATGGCCGCTGCCCATGTGCGGCGGATAAGTCGCAGCTAACGGCCGCCGCCTAGGATCGTCGCGGACGTCTCGCCGCGTCGGAAGTGCCCCCTACGTGGCGGGACGTCACCGAATGCGACCGCCACGACTCCCGCCAGGAGCGTCGTGGTGCAACCAGCTGGCAGCCCGCCGTGGCGGGTCATCGAGACCACGCCCCCGGCCGGCCCGGCCGCCGAGCCGGGAGGCGGGTCGACGCAGCGGGAGAGGACCGGCCCGGACGGCCGAGTCCTCGCGACCGTTGCCGCCACGGTGGCCTGCGCCGGACTCGCGTTCGTGCTGGCGTTCTCCGGCGGCTCCGGTGTCACGACCGTCGACGGTGCCGTTCCCCTCGGGAGCGGCGCACTCCCGGGCGACGCAGCCGTCGGCGAACCGACGGCGGCCGTCCTCGTCGTCGAGGTCGTCGGAGCAGTGGTGCGGCCAGGCGTCTACCGGCTCGAGGCCGGGGCCCGGGTCGTGGACCTCGTCGATGCCGCAGGCGGCTACGGGCCGCGCGTGGACACCGCCCGGGCGGAGCAGGATCTCAACCTCGCGGCGCCGCTGGGCGACGGCGACCGGATCCGGGTCCCATCGCGCGACGACCCGCCCGCGGCGGCAAGCACGGGCCCCACGAGCGGGGCGAGCAGCGGCCCGCCCGGCGACGGCCGCATCTCGCTCAATACCGCCACCACCGAGCAGCTCGACACCCTGCCCGGCGTCGGTCCGGCGACGGCGGCCAAGATCATCGCGGCCCGAGAGGAAGCGCCGTTCACGGCCGTGGACGAGCTGCGCTCGCGCGGCATCGTCGGCGAGAAGACGTTCGAGAAACTCCGGGACCTGGTGACACCCTGACGTGCCACGCAGCGGGTGGGTCGCGGTCGGGGCCATCGTCGCCACGGCGCTGGGGAGCCGGGTCGGGCCTGTCGCCCTCGACCCGCCGTCGGTGGCGGCCGCTGCCCTGCTCGCCCTGGCCGTCGCCCCGTGGTCGGGGACGCGCCTGCGCACGCCGCTCGTCGCGGTCGGGATCGGGGCGCTCGCCATCGCGCTGCGCCTTGCCCTGGCCGGGACGCCACCGACTCCCCCGGCGGAGATCGCCGGCCGCGGACCGTGGGACGCCCGCGTCCTGTCGATGGGCTCGCCTCGTGACGGCGAGCAGGTCGGGATGCTCGAGGTGCTGGTCCCCGCCGGCGAGGGCGCCGGCGAGCGACCGGTCATCCTGGCCGCCACGCTGCCGCGCTACCCCGCGATCGAGCCGGGCGACCGCATCGAGGTAGCAGGACGAGCTCGCGCGCGACCCGACTCGGACTACGGTCGCTACCTCGAGCGGATCGGCGCCTGGGGGACCCTCCAGGTCGCCTCGCTCCGCCACGTGCAGGGCGCCGACGAGGGCCCGGGCCGAGCCCTGGAACGGCTCCGCCGGGCGGCCGGTGACGCCCTCGCGGCGGTCCTGCCGGAGCCGGAGGCGGGACTCGCGGCGGGGATCCTCGTCGGCCTGCGTGACCGCGTCGACCGGGCGCTCGCCGCCGACTTCACCACCGCCGGCGTGAGCCACGTGGTCGCCATCTCCGGCTGGAACATCGCCATCGTGGCCGCGGTCATCGCCGCCCTGACCGGCCGGCTCGGGCGGCGGCGGCGGTCGATCGTGACGGCCCTTGCCGTCATCGGCTACGTCGCCTTCGCGGGCGCTTCGCCATCGGTCGTGCGGGCCGGGGCGATGGCGGGCGTCGTCCTGCTCGCGCGCGAGAGCGGTCGGGCCGGGCGGGCGGCGACGGCGCTCGGCTGGGCGGTCGCGCTGCTGCTGCTCGCCGACCCCGACCTCATCGCGGACGCGGGCTTCCAGCTGTCGTCCCTGGCGACGGCAGGCCTCATCGCGTGGGCGACGCCGCTCACGTCGGCCATCGAGCGCGCGGGTCGAGGGCGGGTGCCGCATTGGCTGGCCGAGAGCCTCGGCGTCTCGTTCGCGGCACAGGCCGCCACCCTCCCGGTCGTGCTGGCCGCGTTCGGGCGGCTGGCGCTCGTGTCCCCGCTCGTCAATCTGCTCATCGTGCCGATCGTCCCGCCGGCGATGGCCGTCGGGCTCGCGGCCCTCGTGGGCGGTGCGCTGGTCCTGGCCGGCGCCCCGGCCTGGCTCGGCGCGCTCCTCGCACTGCCCGGCTGGATCGCCCTGCGCCTGATGGTCGGCATCGTCGGGGCCGCGGCCGACCTGCCGGGCGCCAGCCTCGAGATCGACGCCGGCTCGAAGCTGGCCGCGGCCGCGGCGTCGGTCGGGATGCTGGCTGCGTTGATCGCCTGGCGCCGGCGGCACCGGATCGCCCCGAGAGCGGGGCGCGACCCGGTCCGCGCCGCGACCCGACCGGCGGCACGGCCGGCGACGAACCAGCGGCCGGGCAGGCGCGTGCGGCGGCTGGCGACGCTCGGACTGGTCGGGACGCTGGCCGTGACCGCGGGGGTGGCCGCCTCGCGACCGACCGGCGTGGCCCGGCTGACCGTGCTCGACGTCGGGCAGGGCGACGCGATCCTCGTCGAGGGCGGGCGCGGCGGGCGCCTGCTGGTCGACGGCGGCCCCGACCCGGACCGCCTGCTCGTCGAGCTCGACCGGCGGATCCCGCCGTGGGACCGGCGCATCGACGCGGTGGTCCTCACCCATCCGCACGAGGACCACGTGGCGGGCCTCGCCCTGCTCCTCGAGCGCTACCGTGTCGGCCGCGTGTTCGAACCCGGGATGCGCGGTCCGGGGCCTGGCTACGCCGCGTGGCAGGACCGGCTCGCCGGCGGGGATTCGCCGCCGCGGGCGGGCCTGGCCGCCGGCGACCGCCTGGCGGTCGACGGCATCGACCTGCGGGTCCTGTGGCCGATCCGGGGCGCGGTGCCGGCCGACCCGCCCGACGACGGTACGGGCATCAACAACGTGTCGATCGTCCTGCTCGGGAACGTCGGGTCGCGGCGGTTCCTGCTGACCGGCGACGTCGAGAACGGCGTGGACCCACGGTTGCTGGCGGCCGGGCTGCCGCGCGTGGACGTGCTCAAGATCGCCCACCACGGCAGCCGGACCGCGACGACCGAGGCGTTCGTGGCTGCCGTCCGCCCGCTCCTGGCCATCGCCTCGGCCGGGTCGGGCAACCCGTACGGCCATCCGGCCCGGCCGACCCTCGAGCGGCTCGCGGCGGCCGGCGCCCGGGTCTACCGGACCGACCGGGACGGGTCGGTCTCGGTCGCGTTCCGGTCGGACGGGATGGACGTTGCGGTGGGCGAGCCGCGCACGGCCGACGTGCCGCCCGCCCGCACCGCGCCGCCCGCACGCACCGTGGCCGCCGGCGCCGGCCGGCCGACAGCGGCCTTCTGGTGCGCCATCCCGCTCGGCCCGGGCCCCGCGACGCGCCCCACCGAGCCGGCGACACCGCCCGAGCCGGGGCGCACCCTCCCCCACCCCGCGCTCGATGCCGGGCGGCCGGCGCTCGTCGGCTACCATCGAGTCGATGACGGTGCCCTCCCGGCCGGAGGCCGCGAGCCTGCTGGCCTCCCTGGATCCCCCGACCTGGTTCCTGGCGCACGCCTGCGCCGTGGCGGATATCGCGGCGTGGCTGGCCGCCCGGGCGCGGGCCGCCGGGACCGCGGTCGATCGCCGCGCGGTCGAGGCCGCGGCCCTCCTCCACGACGTGGACAAGATCCTCCCCGCGAGCGACCCGGCCAGGGCGCTGCCGCATGGCGAGGGCTCGGCCGCGTGGCTGCGCCGGCAGGGCCACCCGGAGCTGGGACCGCTCGTGGCCGATCACCCGGTGACGCGCCTGGCCGACGGCGCGGCCCACCAGCGCTGGGCCGCCGGCGCGTCCCCGGAGGCGCGCATCGTGGCCTACGCCGACAAGCGCGCGGGCCAGCGCCTCGAGCCGATGGCCGATCGCTTCGCGGCGTGGTCGCGCCGCTACCCGGACAGCTGGGACGCGGCCACGGGCGCGGCCGTCCAGGAGCGGGCGGCGCGCCTCGAGCGGGAGGTGTGCCGACTCGCGGCCTCGACGCCGGACGCCGTCCGGCGGCTGCCCTGGTCGCGGGCCGCCCTGCGCGCGGTGGCGCGCGCCGCCCGGGACGCCGCGTGACGGCGCCCTGCCTGTACGTCTGGGGCGACGACGACCTGCTCGCCCGGCGGCGCATCGACGCGTTCGCGGCCGAGCTGGCCCAGGCCGGCGGCGGCGAGCCGCTCGAGCGCTTCGAGGTCGTCGGCCGGTTGCCGGCCGCCGACGAGCAGACCGCCCGGCTCGCCGAGCGCCTGCTGACGCCGGTCATGTTCGGGGGCGGAAAGCTCGCGATCGTGCACAACCCGGGCGCCCTGACCCGCAGCACCGCCACGCGCGAACGCCTGATCGGGGCCATCCGCGACGTCGCGCCGGGCAACGCCACGGTGATCGTCGAGGCGACCAACGCCAGCGCGAAGGGTCCCGGCCAGAAGCGCATCGCCGATGCGATCACGGCCGCCGGCGGCAGCGTCAAGTCGGTCAGGGCGCCGACGCCTGCCGGGCTCGGCGCCTGGATCGAGACCGAGGCCCGCGACCGCGGCCTGCCCCTGGGCCCGGGCGCCGCGGGGGCGCTCGCCGAGCGCCTCGGCAGTCGGGTCACCGAGGGCGACGTCGATCGCCGCTACCTGAGCCGGATCGCCTCGAGCGAGCTCGACAAGCTGGCCCTGCGACACGCCCTCGACGGTGGTGCGATCACCCCGGCCGACGTCGAGGCACTGGTCGCGCAGGCCGCCCCGGGCTCGCTCTGGAGCCTGACCGACGCGCTCGGGGAGCGGCGCGCCGACGCGGCCATCGCCGCCCTCGATCGCCTGTGGGAGAGCACGCCGGAACCGGTCCTCGTCGCCGTCCTGCATCGTCGCATCATCGAGCTGGTGGAGCTCGGCGACCGGCTGGCCTCCGGGGCGGTGCTGCCCGACGCCGCGCGCGCCATGAGGATCGCCAGCGAGTTCCGGGCGGGCAAGCTGGCCGAGCAGGCACGGCGCTGGTCCGGCGACGAGCTCCGGGACACGCTCCACGGCCTGCTCGAACTCGACGCATCGGGCAAGGGATCGGGTGCGACCGCCGCGGCGGTCACCCAGCGACGGCTGGCCTGGACGCTGTGGCTGCGCGACCACGTCCCGTCGACGCGGGCGGGGCGCTGACCGGCCCTAGTCGGCCGAGGACCAGGCCTGCTCCTGGACCACGAGGTCGCTCTCGATGGCGAAGACGCAGCGGCCCTCGCCCAGATCGAGCATCTCGATCAGGTCCGGGTCGATGTACAGCTGCGAGTAGTCCTCGCACAGCCCACCGGGGATGCCGAAGCACAGCCGCTCGCTCCGGTCGGGCAGCCGGAACGTCGTGTCGAACCGGGTCGTGATGAGCCGGTGACCGCAGGCAGGGCAACGTTCGCGGGTGGACATGGAGCGATGCTATGGCGCACCGCGGACGAGTCGGCATGACCCGACGGTACCCCGTCACCCCGTACGCCCGCCGTCAGCCGGACGGCCCCGGACCGCCCCTGCTGGACCGCCCCTACTGGACCGCGAGGATCGTCCGCGCCTCCGACCAGTGCTTCTCCAGCCCGTAGTAGTCGCGTTCGGGCGGCGTGAAGATGTGGACGATGACCGACCCGTAATCGACGAGCACCCAGTGCGAGGCCGGCGTCCCCTCGCGCCCGATCGGCCGGATCTTCTCGTCCCGCAGCGTCGAGATGATGCCGTCGGCGATGGCGTCGAGCTGGCGCTCCGAGCCGCCCGAGCAGATCACGAAGTAGTCGGCCAGCGTGGTGATCGGAGCGAGCTCAAGCAGCACGATGTCGGCCGCCTTCTTGTCCTCGGCCAGCTCGACGATCCGTCGGGCGAGGTCGAGCGCGGCGCGGTCCACGGCGGGCGGCGGGCCCTCGCGGCGGGGCAGGCCGTCCGGATTCGGGGTGCTGGTGTCGGCGAACTCGGTCAACGTGTCTCGTCCCTTCGATGGTCCTGATAGAGCCCATGGTCGCCGATATACGCCGCGACCGCATCCGGGACCAGGTAGCGCAGCGAGCGTCCAGCCCGCGCGCGGGACCGCAGCTCCGACGCCGACAGCCGGACCCGCGGCCCGTCGAGCACGACCATGCCCGGCTCCGGCGCCACGTCCGGGTAGCCGTCGCGCGGCACGACGACGAGCGTGGCCAGGGCGCGGATCGCGTCGGGGTCGCGCCACGTCGCGAAGTCGGCGTACGCCTCGGCGGACAGGATCAGCGCCAGGCGCGGGTCGTCCCCCGCGGCGTGGGCGGCCGCGGTCAGCGCCCGCAGCGTGTCGATGGTGTACGAGAGCCCCTCCCGCTCCAGCTCGATCGGGCTCGCCTCGAAGGCCGCGTTGTCGGCGATCGCGAGGCGGACCATGGCCAGGCGGTCGGCGCCCGGGCTGACCGGGCGGTCGGTCTTGTGCGGCGCCGTGGCCGCCGGCACGAACAGCACGCGGCGCAGACCCAGGGCGTCGCGGACGCCCTCGGCGACCGCCAGGTGCGCGACGTGGATCGGGTCGAACGTCCCGCCGAACACCCCGAGCGCGCCGTCCAGCCCGGCGCGTCGATCGTCGCTCACCGATCCTCCCAGGCGTCGTGCTCCCACTCGAGCTCGGCCGCGCCGATGCGCACGAGGTCGCCGGCCTCCACCCCGGCGCGGCGCAGCCCGGCGTCGACGCCCAGCCGCCGCAGGTCGCGCTGGAACCGCTCGGACGACTCCTCGACGTCGAAGTTGGTCTGGTTGGCGATGCGCTCGATGCGCTTGCCGATGACGCGGAACGCCCCATCCGGGTCGCGCTCGACACGGAAGCCGTCGGCCATGGCCTCGATCCGGTGGACCACGACCCCCGACGGTTCGGGCGGCTCGGCGAGGGCGTCCGCCGAGGGCAGCAGCTCGGCGATCCGGTCCCGGAACGCGTCCAGCCCCTGGCCGGAGGCGGCGGCGATGCCGACGACGGCGCTCCCCTCGCGCTCGCGCGCCCGGCGGAAGTCGGGCCATGCGTCGGTCGCGGCGGGCAGGTCGAGCTTGTTGAAGACCACGAGCGTGGGCTTGTCCAGCAGTGCCGGATCGTGGGCGCGCAGCTCCTCGCGGATGACCCCGTAGGCCCACTCGGCGTCGCGGCCGGCACCGTCCACCACGTGGACCAGGATGCGGGTCCGCTCGACGTGGCGCAGGAAGGCGTGGCCGAGGCCGGCCCCGTCGGACGCGCCCTCGATCAGGCCCGGGACGTCGGCGATGGTCGGCCGCCGCTCGTCGTCCTCGCCGAGGTCCATGACCCCGAGGTTCGGCTCGAGCGTGGTGAACGGGTAGTCGGCGATCCTGGGATCGGCGGCGGTGACCGCGGCGAGCAGGGTGGACTTGCCCGCATTGGGCATGCCGACCAGCCCGATATCGGCGATCAGCCGCAGCTCCAGGCGCAGCCAGCGCTCCTCGCCGGGCTCGCCCTTCTGGGCGTGTTTCGGCGCCTGGTGGGTGGATGTCTTGAAGTGGGTGTTGCCGAGGCCGCCCCGACCGCCCCTGGCGATCACCACCTCCTGGCCGACCGCCACCAGGTCGGCCAGCAGCGCCCCGCTGGCGTCCTCGAGGATGGCCGTGCCGGGCGGCACCTCGAGGATCAGGTCGTCACCCGCCTTCCCGTGGCGCCGCGCGCGGGTGCCGCGACCACCGGCCGTCGCCTTGAAATGGTGGCGGAAGCGGAAGTCGCGCAGCGTCGTCTGGCCGGGCGCGACGCGCACCACGATCGAGCCGCCGCGGCCGCCATCGCCGCCGTCGGGTCCGCCGCGCGGGACGTGGGCCTCCTGGCGGAACGTGGCGGCACCATCACCGCCGGGCCCGGCCTGGACCCAGATCTTGACGCGGTCGAGGAACATCGCGGGCATTCTCGCACGGGACGGCGCCCCCCCCGGCCGGCGCCGGTGGGCGACCGACCCTCTAGAGGTACCCGAGCGGGTTGACCCGCGTGCCGCCATTCCAGATCGGGCCCTTCCAGACCTCGAAGTGGAGGTGCGAGCCGGTGACGTTGCCCGTGGCACCCATCGGTCCGAGGCGCTGTCCCTTGGACACGGTCTGTCCGGTACCGACCGAGACACCGTTCATGTGGTTGTACGTCGTGTACAGGCCGGACCCGTGTGCGATCCAGACCTGGTAGCCGCCGCCGTTGTTCTTCCAGCCGGCGAAGATGACCTTGCCCGACGCGGCGGCGACGATCGGGTCGCCGGTGTCGCCGTCGATGTCGAGGCCGTAGTGGCCGTAGCGGAAGTACTGGCTGATCCCGGCGCCGGGCGCCGGCCAGGCCATCGACCCGCCCGAGTAGGTGCGCGGCGGACGGACCGTGGTGCCGCCGCTGCTCGAGCCACTGCCGGAGCGGGCGGCCGGACGGGGCGTCGGCTTGGGCGTCGCGATCGGCTTGCCACGTGCGCCCGGCACGATGAGCACCTGGCCGACGACGAGGTTCGGGTCCTCGAGGCCGTTGAGCTCGATGATGTCGGCGGCGTCCACGTCGTGGCGGGCCGCCAGGGACTCGAGCGTGTCGGTCGCCTTGACCTCCACGATGAGGCCGCTGACCGGCGGGATGCGCAGCTCCTGGCCGCGCTTGAGCTCGGCCTTGTCCTTGAGATCGTTCGCCCACCACACCGACATCGTCGAGACGCCGAACTTCTGGGCGATGCCCGAGAGCGTGTCGCCGGCCTTGACCGTGTACGTCCGGACGAGATCGCTGCCGTCGGCGACGGTCGTATCGACGGCGACGGGCTTGAGCAGCGTACCGTCGGCCAGGAACGGCCCGGCGACCACGGCCCCGTTGGCGGCGTTCGCGCCGTCGATGTCCTCGGCGTCCACCGCGGCCATCACGTTGGGGGCCGGGTCGGCCGTGACCGGGGCGTAGTCATCGATGATCTCGCCGGCGCCGACCAGGCCGCCGCCGATGGCGATGCGGGTCGCGGGGCCGTCCCCCGTGGGGCCGCCGGTATCGCCGCCGTTGCCGCTGCCGCCGGCGGGTCCGAAGCTCAGGACCGACGCACCGAGCACGATGCCCGCGACCACGACGGCCACGGTCCGGTCATGCCCGAGCGAGCGGACGACGCGGGCGGGCACCCGGGCGGGCGACACGGCGGTGAGCGAGGGCAGTCGGACGGCCGTGCGCCGGCGCTCGCCGGGGGTGAGGCGGGCGGACACGGCGACAGCGCCGACGCGCGCGCGCGCGTGGCGCGCAGCGGCCAGGCCCTGCCCCTGGAGTCGGTCGGCGGTGCCGTCCGTGGGGCTTGAGGATCGACGCAGCCGTCCGAGGACGCGCTGGACGCCGACCGACGCATTCAGCAATACGGTCTCCTGGTGCGTGGACGGTCCGTTCGCGACTGGGGATCGCTGGGGGTTTCGGGGAGGTCGGACCGCCCGGTCCGCGGTTTCGAGCTGGGGTCTCTCTACTGCGTTGGCCGCCCCTGACCTGACATCAGGGCTGCGGCAGCGGCGCGAAACGTAACACGGACGTAACAGCGCGGGCAAACGCCCCGGCCGTCGTCGCGGTCTACGAGTCGAGGTTCTTCGTCAGCGAGGCGAGGAATTCGGCGTTCGACTGTGTCTTGGACAGTCGGTTGAGCAGGATCTCGATGCCCTCGTTGGCCCCCACCGCGGACAGCATCCGGCGCATCGTCCAGACCATCTTGAGGGTCCCCTCCTCGAGCAGCAGCTCCTCGCGGCGGGTGCCCGAGCGCTGCACGTCGATGGACGGGAAGATCCGCTTCTCGGCCAGCTTGCGGTCGAGGATGAGCTCCGAGTTGCCGGTGCCCTTGAACTCCTCGTAGATGACGTCGTCCATGCGCGACCCGGTGTCCACCAGGCACGTGCCGATGATCGTGAGGGAGCCGCCCTCCTCGATGTTCCGCGCGGCCCCGAAGAAGCGCTTGGGCGGATAGAGGGCGATCGGATCGAGCCCGCCCGACAGGGTCCGGCCGCTCGGCGGGAGGGCCAGGTTGTAGGCGCGCGCCAGGCGGGTGATCGAGTCGAGCAGGATGACCACGTCACGCCCGGTCTCGACCTGGCGCTTGGCGATCTCCAGCGCCATCTCGGCGACATGGGTGTGGTTCTCGGTCGGCTCGTCGAAGGTCGATGAGATGACCTCGCCCTTGACGCTGCGGCGCATGTCGGTGACTTCCTCTGGGCGCTCGCCGATGAGCGCGACCATCAGGAGGATGTCCGGGTAGTTGGCGCTCACGCCGTTGGCGATCTGCTTGAGGAGCATCGTCTTGCCGGCCTTGGGCGGGCTGACGATGAGGGCGCGCTGGCCCTTGCCGATCGGGTTGACCAGGTTGATCAGGCGCTGGCTCAGGTTCTTCGGGTCCGTCTCGAGGTTGATCAGGACGTCGGGGTGGACCGGGGTCAGGTCGCCGAAGACCGGCCTGCGGCGGGCCGTCTCCGTGTCCACGCCGTTGACCGCATCGACGCGCAGCATGCCCCAGTACTTCTCCGCCTCACGCGGGGCGCGCACGGCGCCCGAGATGCGGTCGCCGATGCGCAGGCCGAAGCGGCGCACCTGGCTGGAGCTGACGTACACGTCGTCCGGGCTGGGCAGCAGGCCGTGCCGGCGCATGAAGCCGAAGCCCTCGTCGACGATGTCGAGGATCCCCGTGGCGTAATCGTGCCCGGCGCGCTCGGTCTGACGCTGGAGGATGCGATCGACGAGCTCGTCCTTGCGGTCGGCGGCCGCCGTGTCGAGCTCCAGATCGCGCCCGACGCGCCGCAGCTCGGTGACGCTCATCTCGCGCAGGTCGGCGACGTCGAGGTCGTTGCGCTCGCGCGCGGCCTCCAGTTCCTGCTGCTCCTCGAATTCCGAGACGGGCGCGCGGTAGGCGCCACCCTGCGTTCGACGGCGGGGGCGGCGGTTGCGGGCGCTCTGGTTGCGCTGATCGGGGCCGGGCATCTGGTACGGGTCACCTGGTACGGGTGCAGGGGAAGCGGTCCCGTCGCGTGGCGGCCGGGGTGGCCGGATGCGGCGGACGTGCGCTGGGCGGGGTTCCGGACGGGGATGCGCGCGGAATCGTTGCCGCAGCGCGGTACCGGTCGGGATGCCCGCAGCATAGACCCCTCGATGCGACCGCGTCAACGCCCGTCGTGCGGGGACGCTGCAGGCCGGCGCGGCGGCGTGCCACCATGTCGGGACGGCTCGAGACCAGCGCACGGTGTCACTCGCGACAGGAGGATCCATGGACGGCCACCGCATCTCCCTGCTCGGCACGGGACTCATCGGCGACTTCTACACGATGACCCTGCACGGCCAGCGCGGCCGCGACCAGGTCCGCGTGGTCTATTCCCGGAGCAAGGGCCGCGGAGCGGCGTTCAGGGAGCGCTGGGGCATCCCCGAGTCCACGACCGACCTGGCGGCCGCCGTGCAGCACCCCGACACCGACGTCGTGATCGTGGCCCTCCCGAACTTCCTGCACGAGGAAGCGATCGGCCTGGCGGCCAGGGCGGGGAAGGCCGTCCTGTGCACGAAGCCGCTCGGCCGGACGGCCGAGGAGGCGCGCCGGATGCTGGCCATGGTCGAGGACGCGGGCGTGTTCGCCGGCTACCTCGAGGACCTGTGCTACACGCCCAAGACGCTCAAGGCCATCGCCGCCGCCAACGCCGGGGCCATCGGGGACGTGACCTGGGTCCGCTCGCGCGAGACGCACCCGGGGCCGCACAGCGCCTGGTTCTGGGACGGCCGCCTGACCGGCGGCGGCGCCATCATCGACCTCGGCTGCCACTGCATCGAGATCATCCGCAACTTCGTCGGCAAGGGGAACCGGCCGGTCGAGGTCATGTGCCACACCGACACGCTGGTCCACCCCATCGCCGACGAGGACAACGCGATCGCGCTCATCCGGTTCGAATCGGGGGCCATCGGGCAGTTCGAGGTGAGCTGGACGTTCCGTGGCGGGATGGACCTGCGCGACGAGGTCGCGGGCACCCACGGCACGATCTGGATGAACCACTTCCTGCGCACCGGGTTCGAGATGTTCACGGCCGGCGGCGGGGGCGGGTACGTGGCGGAGAAGGCCGAGACGAGCGCCGGCTGGCTGTTCCCGGTCGGCGACGAGGTGTCCGAACTCGGCTACGTGGACATGTTCAGCGACATGTTCCGCTCCCTCGACGCCGGCACGACACCCCAGGAGACGTTCTACGACGGCTACGTGGTCAACGCGATCATGGACGCCTGCTACCGCTCGGCCGAGACGCGCGCCTGGGAGCCGGTCGACATGGAGTGGCGCGGCGGTACGACCCCGCGCATCGCCAAGCGGCCCGAGCAGTTCGAGGGGATGACCGTCATCAAGCGGGAGATCCTGCCCGACGGGCGCCACAAGCTCATCCTCAAGGACGAGGCGTCGGGCGATTTCACCGACCGGGTCGTCGCCGGCGGGTGACGGCCGCCTCGCTGGAGATCGTGCCGGCCGCATCGTTCGGCGAGGTCGTCGCGGCCCGCCTGGCCGATCGGCTGGTCGCCCGGCCGTCGCTCGTCGTGTGCCTGCCGACCGGCCGGACCCCGCTGCCGCTGTACGAGCGGCTGCCCGCGGCGGTCGCCGCGCGCAGCGCGTCCCTGGCCGGCGCCACGGTCGTGCTGCTCGACGAGTACCTCGGGCTGCCGGCCGGTCACGGCGCGCGCTGTGACACCGTCCTGCGCCGCGAGGTCATCGACCGGTCCGATCCTCCACCCCGGTTCGTGCCGTTCGACGTCGACCGGGCGGATCCGCCCGAGGCGTGCGCGGCCGTCGATGCCGCCATCGCGGCGAACGGCGGCCTCGACCTCGTCATCCTCGGGCTGGGCGCGAACGGCCACGTCGGCATGAACGAGCCCGGCGCCGCGCCGGATGCACCGACCCGGGTGGTCGAGCTGGCCGCGTCCACGCGCGAGGCGGCCCGCGGCTACGGCGCCGACCCACCGCCGAGCCATGGCGTGACCGTGGGGATGGCCGCCATCGCGGCCGCGCGCGAGATCTGGCTGCTGGCGACCGGCACGGCGAAGGCCGCGATCCTCGCCCGGACGGTCGACGGACCGATCTCCGTCGAGGTCCCGGCCTCGCTCCTGCGCCCGCACGCCGGGCTGCGGATCATCGCCGACGACGCGGCGGCGGCGGCGCTCCGGCGGCGCTGACCGTGGGTCAGGAGACGGCGACCTCGGGCATGCCGGCCGGGCGCCCCGCGGTGAGCCAGCGATCGATCGAGCCGAGGGCGAACAGCTGGTCGAGGACCAGCGCGGACGCCCCGATGACGCCGCCCAGCAGACCGAGCGACGAGCGCTGGATGAGCAGCTCGCGGGTCGCCAGCGGCAGCGAGCGGCGATAGACGGTCTCCCGGATCGCGGCGAGCAGCTGGTCGCCGCTCTGGGCCACCCCGCCGCCGACGACGACGAGCGACGGATTGAAGAAGTTCACGACGCTGGCCAGCATGTGGCCGACCCGCCGGCCGGCCGTGCCGAGCAGCTCGATCGCGGCCGGATCGCCGAACGCGGCCGCCCGGGCGACGTCCTCGGCGGTCACGCGGCCGTGCTCGTCGAGCGCCGCCCGGAGCCGCGCGCTGCGTCCCTCCTGGGCCGCGGCCTCGCCGTTGCGCCCGATCGCGGCCCCGCCGGCGAGCGCCTCGAGGCAGCCGACGTTCCCGCACCGGCAGACGATGCCGGCATCCTCGACGACCTGGATGTGCCCGACGTCGCCGGCGCTGCCCTGGGCACCACGGTGGATGCGACCGTCCGAGATGATGCCGGCGCCGATGCCGGTCCCGATCTTGACCACCACCACGTTGTCGTGGCCCTGCGCGATCCCGGCCCGCCACTCGCCGAGCGCCAGCACGTTGACGTCGTTGTCGACCCAGACGGGGGCGTCGAAGCGCTCGGCGAAGCGCTCCCGGATGGGGTAGCCGTCCCATCCCGGCATGATCGGCGGCGAGATCGGGCGACCGGTCGCGAACTCGACCGGGCCGGGCACGCCGAGCCCGACCCCCCACACCGGGCCGGTCGTTCGCGTCGTGCGATGGAGCTCCTCGAACAGCTCCTCGACGCGGTCGAGGATGACGTGCGGGCCGCTCTCGATCTCGGACGGCTCGGCGTAGTGCCCGAGGATGCGGCCGGACAGGTCCGTCAGGGCGACGCCGATGCTGGTGGCGCCGAGGTCGGCCACGAGCACGTGCCCCGCCTCGGCGCGGAACGCCAGCTGGCGCGGCGGACGACCGCCGGTCGAGCGACCGGTCTCGCTCTCGCGCACGAGGCCCCGGTCGATGAGCTCCTGGACCCGTCGCGCGACGATCGCTCGACCAAGACCGGTCCGCTCCATGAGCTCCGAGCGTGAGCGCGACCGACCCAAGCGGATCTCGTCGAGGACGACGACGAGCGCGTCGAGGACCTCGTCGGGCAGCGGTTCGTGGCGAGCGGGTCGGCTCATCGGCTGCATCCTACGCCGGACCGCACCGGCCGGTCACTTTTGCACTTGACATGCCGAAGTACAGTATGGGTCGCGACCCGGTGACGGTCCGGATGCGGAGGAGGATCCGGTTGACCGCCCTCGCACCCGAGTCGTACCATCGCCGCCGGCCATCTAGACTGTCTAGACAGGTTTCCCGCGCCTCGTGCGCGCATCCCCCGGGACCCTGTCGACCACGCCTGCAGGAGCGCCACACGAGCCATGGACAGGATCGCTGACGTCGGCGCCGCGGTCATCGGGACCGGGTTCATCGGCACGGTCCACGTCGAGTCGCTGCGGCGGATCGGCGTGCAGGTCCGCGGCGTCCTGGGCAGCACCCCGGAGCGCGGCGCCGCCCGCGCCGATGCCCTCGGCGTCCCACGGGCGTACGCCAGCCTGGACGACCTCCTCGCCGACGACACCGTCCGGGTCGTCCATGTCACGTCCCCCAACGACCTGCACGTCAGCCAGACCAGGGCGATCCTGGAGGCCGGTCGCCACGTCGTGTGCGAGAAGCCCCTGGCCATGACGGCGGCCGAGTCGGCCGGCCTGGTCGAGCTGGCGGGTCGGACCGGGCTGGTCAACGCCACCAACTTCAACATCCGCTTCTACCCGCTCAATCAACATGCCCGCGACACGGTCGCTGCCGGGTCGCTGGGCGAGGTCCGGCTGGTGACGGGGCGCTATTTCCAGGACTGGCTCCTCCTCGCCAGCGACTGGAACTGGCGCCTCGAGCCGGGCCGCGGCGGCGCCCTCCGGGCGGTCGGCGACATCGGCTCCCACTGGATGGACCTGATGACGTTCGTGACCGGTCGGCGCATCGAGGCCGTGTTCGCGGACCTGGCCACGTTCATCGACACGCGCCTGGAGCCGACCGGACCGGTCGAGACGTTCAGCACGGAGCGTGCCGCCGACGCCGTCGAGCGCCGGATCGCGACCGAGGACGCGGCGCTCATCCTGCTTCGCTTCGAGGGCGGGGCCCGGGGCTCGGTCGCCATCAGCCAGATCAGCGCCGGCCGCAAGAACTCGCTCCAGTACGAGATCGACGGGTCCGACGGGTCGATCGCCTGGGACTCGGAGAACCCCGACCAGATCTGGCTCGGCCACCGCGAGCGACCCAACGAGATCCTGCTCAAGAACCCGGCCCTCATGTCCGAGCGCGGCCGGGCGGCGGCCGCGCTCCCCGGCGGCCACGTGGAGGGCTTCTTCGACACCTTCGCCGCCCACTTCCGGACCGTCTACGCGGACGTGCTCGCGGGCGCGCCCAGCGACGAGCCGCGCTACCCGACCTTCGCCGACGGCCACGACGAGATGCTCGTGGCCGGCGCCGTGGCGCGCAGTGCGGGCGAGGGCCGCTGGGTCGAGGTCGAGCGTGCCGGCGCCCAGCTCGCCACCACGGAGGCTTCGCGATGAGACTCGGCTTCCTGACCGCCCCGTTCCCGGAGACCCCGTTGATGGAGGTCGCCGACTGGGCGGCCGGGGCCGGCTTCGAGGTGCTCGAGATCGCCTGCTGGCCCAGGACCACGGGCCCGACCCGCCGCTACGCCGGCACCAGCCATCTCGACGTCGCGAACCTGTCGGCCGGCCAGGCCCGCGACATCCGGTCCGAGATCGAGGCCAGGGGCCTCGCCATCTCCGGCCTGGGCTTCTATCCGAACCCGCTCCACCCCGACCCGGAGCATCGCGCCAGCGTCATCGCCCACTTGAAGCTGGTCATCGACGCCGCCGAGAAGATGGACATCCCGCTGGTCAACACGTTCATGGGCGGCGACGGCGCGAAGCACCTCGACGACAACTGGGAGGAGGCCCTCAGGGTCTGGCCCGACATCGTCGCCTACGCGAAGGACCACGGCCGCAAGCTCACCCTCGAGAACTGTCCGATGCTGTTCTCCTACGACGAGTGGCCGGGCGGGCACAACATCGCCACCACCCCGCGCCAGTGGCGCCGGATCCTGGAGCAGTGGGGCGACACGATCGGGCTCAACTTCGACCCGAGCCACCTGATCCTCCAGATGATCGACATCGGGCGCTTCCTCAGGGAGTTCGGCCCGCACGTCCTGCACTACCAGGCCAAGGACCTGCTGATCGATCGCGACGGCCTGTACGAGCGCGGCATCTTCTCGATGGGCATGGGCTGGCAGATCCCGCGCATCCCCGGCCTCGGCGAGGTGGACTGGTCGGTCGTCCACGGCGAGCTGTACCGCCAGGGCTACGAGGGCGACTGCATCATCGAGCACGAGGATCGCCGCTTCGAGGGGACCGACGCGAAGGTCAAGCAGGGGTTCCTCATCGCCCGGGACGTCCTGCGCCCGTACTGCCATTGACCACCGGAGACCACGTGACCGCCATCGACCTCGCCACCCTGACCGAACGCGACATCGCCAAGACCATCGACCACTCGCTGCTGCGCCCGGAGCTCGACGATGCGTTCGTCGAGGAGGGCTGCCGGCTCGCCGCGCGCTACGACGTCGCCAGCGTGTGCGTGCCGCCCGCCCACGTCCGGCGCGCCCACGCGATCCTCGCCGGGACGGACGTCAAGGTCGGGACCGTGGTCGGCTTCCCGCACGGCTACTGCACGACCGAGACGAAGGTCGCCGAGACGCGCCAGGCGCTGGCCGATGGCGCGACCGAGATCGACATGGTCATCCAGATCGGGGCGCTGCGCTCCGGTCGCGACACGGACGTGCAGGCCGACATCGCCGCGGTCGTGGATGCGGCCCACGCCGGCGGCGCGATCGTCAAGGTCATCTTCGAGAACGCCTACCTGACCGACGACGAGAAGGTTCGCGCCTGTCGCCTGACCGAGGCCGCCGGGGCCGAGTTCGTCAAGACGTCCACCGGTTTCGCGCCGGGCGGCGCGACGCACGACGACCTGCGCCTGATGCGCGCCAGCACGTCCGCCCACATCGAGGTCAAGGCCGCCGGCGGCGTGCGCACGCTCGACGCGCTGCTCGAGGTCCTGGCCCTCGGCGTGACCCGCATCGGCGCGACGGCCACGGCCGCCATCATCGACGACTTCCGCGCGCGCAAGGCAGGGGCGGGGCCGGTCGCCGCCGCCAGCGGCGGCGCCGAGGGCGGGTACTGATGCCGATCCGCGTGCGCCCGACCCGGAGGCCGCGGTGACCGCCGCCGCCGCTGCTGCCGCGACCGCGCCGGTCCTGCGCTGGATGAGCGCGGCCCGCGACGCGCTCGACCGCCTGGAGGCGACCCAGGCGGACGCGCTCGAGCAGGCCAGCCAGTGGTGCGCCGACGCGATCGCCGCGGACGGGCTGGTCCACCTGTTCGGGACCGGCCACTCGCGCATCCCGGTCGAGGAGATGTTCCCTCGCTACGGCTCCTATCCCGGCTTCCATCCGCTGGTCGAGCTGTCGATGACGTTCCACACCCAGGTGGTCGGTGCGAACGGCCAGCGCCAGGCGATGGCCATCGAGCGGATGCCGGGTCTGGCCGAGATCGTGCTCGACAACTTCCACTTCGGACGACAGGATGTGATGATCGTGTTCTCGGCCGGTGGCACGACCGCTGTCCCGATCGAGATGGCCCAGGGAGCACGACGGCGCGGGCTGCGCGTCATCGCCGTCACATCCGTGGATCAGTCCCGCCAGAGCGACCCCGAGCCGACGTCGGGTAAACGGTTACTCGAGGAGGCCGATCTGGTCATCGACCTGTGCTCCCCGGCCGCCGACGCGGCGGTCGACGTCGCCGGGCTCGACACCCCGGTCGGTCCCGTCTCGACGATCACGGGCGTGGCCATCGTCAACAGCATCAAGGTCCGCACCGCCGAGCTCCTCGTGGAGCGCGGCGCCATGGTGCCGGTCATCACCCGAGCCTCGGTCGTAGGCGCCGAAC
>JBKHXL010000076.1:0-30081 GCA_046566045.1 Candidatus Limnocylindria bacterium | reverse complement strand
GGATCCCAGCGCGCGATGGGTTCGCCGGCGGCGTAGGCATAGAGGTGGCGGGATGGCGGGTCGGTCGGGTCGCCGAGCAGGGTGTCCTCGCTGATGAAGCGACCGAGGCTCGGGGCATACCAGCGGGTGATGACCCAGTTGAGGCTGGTCGTGGCGTCGAACCAGGCGCCCTGGAAGCGGAACGGGGTGTAGCCCGAGGGGACGGCGGCCCCCGGGTTGCCCCACGGGTCATAGCGCAGGGCCTGGCTGACCGTGCCCGTCGAGCTCGCGAGCCAGGTCACGTCGTGATGGCCGTTGGTCCCGTAGATGCGCAGGTTGCTGCCTGATCCGGTCCAGTCGGCCAGGCGCTCGCCCAGCCAGCCGTTGGCGATCGAGCGGGTGACCGTGCCCGCTGCATCGTCGAGCCACTGGGCGGCACTCGTGATCAGGCCGGTGTAGCGGAAGCGGACTCGTGTGCCCCCGCCGTAGTCGGCCATGCGCAGCCGATCGAGCGGGTCGTAGGTGTAGGTGGCGAGGACCGTGCCCCCACCGTTCTTGACCTGGGTCAGGCGACCGAGGTCGTCCCAGCTGTACTGGAAGCCAGGGGCTGCTGTCAGGCGGCCGTCGTCGTCGTTGCTATAGGCGGCGGTCGGGTCGGCCCCACCCGAGGGCCGGTTGGCGGCATCGTAGGTCGTGGTCGTCGGGGTCCCGGCGCCGACCTGGACCGATGTGCGGTTGGGCACGGCGTCCCAGCCGTAGGCGGTGGTGGTGCCCGACAGGGTCGATCCGGTCAGGCGCTCGAGCGGGTCGTAGATGTAGGTCACCGTGCCGTTGCTGGCGTCACCGCTGATGGTGCTCACCTCGCTCAGGATCTGGCCAGCCCGGTTGTGGGTCCAGGTGTACACCGCGCGATCGGTACCGCCGGTCGTGTTCGAGGTGTCGGTGTCCTTGCCGGTCAGGCGACCCAGTGCGTCGTACTTATGCTCGGTCCAGTTGCCATTGGGCTGGCCGGTCATGAGCGGCTTGCCGTCGGCCCGGTAGGTCCAGGTGAAGTCGCTGGCGTTGACCGGGTCGTTGACCGCGGTCGGCCGATCGAACTTGTCCAGCGTGGCGCTGTAGGAGCCGGTCGGGTCGGTCCAGGACGGGCTGGTCAGGTGGGAGGTGTAGGTCGTGTCGGCGGTCGACCCTGCGTCCTCGTCGTCGACGGTCAGCGGGCGGTTGAGGCGGTCATACGTGGCGGTGATGGTGAAGGTCCCATCGCCGATCGTGAGCCGGTTGCCGTTGGCGTCGTAGGTCGAGGTCACGGTCACGCTGTCGGCCTGGCGGGTCAAGACCCGGCCCGCGCCGTCGTACGTGTACTGCACGCTGAACGTGCCGATGGGATCGGCCCGGTTCTCCTGGCGGAGCTTGTTGCCAAGGGCGTCGTAGACCCACACGAGGGTCTCGCCCAGGGCATCGGTGAGGCCCGTCATCCGCCCGGCGGCGTCGTAGCCGTAGGTCGTGGTGTTGCCTCGAGCGTCGACCATCGTGGCGAGGTTACCTGCGCCGTCGTAGGTATAGCGGGTGGACACGTTGGTCGTCGTGGTCCCGGCCGTCTGGGTGGCGGTGACGCAGGGATCGGCCAGGGTCTGCAGGTTCGTGCTGCCGGTCGCGTTCTCGACCACCCGGCACAATCGGTCAGCATCGTCGTAGGCGTACTGGGTGGTGACGAGGGTGGTCGCCGTGCCCGACGTCGCCGACGGGTCGGGAGCGATGAGCCGCGTCCGATTGCCCGTCACGTCGTAGGCGTATTCAGTCACCACGTTCGTGGCGGCATTCACCGTGCCCGCACCGCTGCAGGCCCCAGGATCGGTCGGTGGGGTGGTCCCGCTGTCGGTGCAGTTGCGGATCTCCTTCCAGAGCCGGCCGTCACCGTCATACAGGTAGCGGGTGACCATCGACGTCGAGGCGTCGGCCGTCGGCACGCGGACGGCGGTCTGGCGGCCGGCCTCGTCGTAGTAGTACGCCGTCTCCAGGTCGTCGGGCACCCCGGCCACCGCGGTCGTCCCAGGATCACCGTCGACGTAATGCTCGGTCCGTGTGTCGACACGCCCCTCGGCGTCGTAGGTCGTGCGCGTCTCGCGACCGTTCGGCGCGATGACGCTGACCTGGTTGCCTGCCGCGTCATAGCCGTAGCTGGTGGTCAGGTTGAAGGTGCCGTTCGCGGTGCCCGCACCCGTGCACCCGATCCAGTCGGTCGGGATGGTCGTCCCGCTGGTCGTGCAGTTCGTGACCGTCTCGTCCAACCGCCCCTCGCTGTCGTAGAAGGAACGGGTGATCGTACCCATGGGGTCCTTGACGGCCTGCAGCCGGCCGGCAGCGTCGTAGGCCGCGAGGGTCGTCGCGGCGGCGCCCGTGCCGACCGCGGTCACGGTGCTGATCGCGGCACCGGTGCCGTCGTAGGTGCTGGTCGACCGCACGTTGGTCGTCGGGTTCGCGGTACCGGCCCCGGTGCACGCGGGCGGGTTGGCGGTGGGCGTCGTGCCGGTGTCGGTGCAGTTGGCGATGGTCTCCTTGGCGAGGTCGCGGACGTTCGCGATCGTCCGCGTCGTGATGCCCTTGGGGTCCGTGGTCGCGATGGTCGTGCCGTTGGCGTCGTGATAGATCCGGGTCGTCACGTTGGTCGTGGCATCCAGCGTGCCGGTCCCGGCGCAGGTGGCCCCGGGCGCGGGCACGGTCGCGCCGCTGTTGGTGCAGTTGGCGATCGAGGTCACGACCCGGTCGAGCGGATCAACGAGCGACGCGCTCATCCGTCCGTCCGTGCCCAGGACCGCGACCGCGTTGCCGGCCCGGTCGAAGGTGGTGGTCACGAGGGGTCCGCCCGTGACCTGGCTGGTCAACTGCCGACCCGCCCGGTCGAAGGTGGCGGTCGTGGTGACCCCCGCTTCGTCGGTCATCGTGAGCTCGCGGCCGAGGCGATCGTAGGTGCGCGTCGTCGTCAGCGCCGCATCGGCTGGGTCGACCGTCTCGGTCAGCAGCCAGCCCGCTTCGGTGAAGGTCCGGAGCGTCAGGTCGCCTTCGGCCGAGGAGGTCTCGACCTCGTTGCCCTGGGCGTCGTACTCGTGGCTGGTCTCGGATCCATCGTCGCTCTCGGTCAGGATCCGGCCGAGACCGTCGAACGTGCGCGTCGTGGTGACGCCCCCGGCAGTCGTGCTCGTCGGGTTGCCGGCGAGGTCGTAGGTCGTCGTGGTCGCGACGCCGGCCGGATCGGTCACGCTCGACTCGCGGTTGGCCTTGTCGTAGACATAGGTCGTCGTGCGGGTGATGGCCGACCCGCCGCCGAGCGGCGTCCAACCCTCGATCTCGGTCAGGACGTTGCCGAACTCGTCGTAGGTCGCGGTGCGGGTCAGGACCGGGATCGACGCGTCGCCGGGCAGGACCTCGGTGAGCTGGCGGCCGAGGGCGTCGTAGGTGTACGTCGTGGCGCGTCCGAGGGCGTCGGTCGTCGTGGTCGCGAGACCCGCCTTGCCGGCCGTCGTGGCCTGGTCGAACGTGGAGGTCGAGGTCACATTGGTCTGGGCGTCGGCCGTGCCCGCGCCCGTGCACGAGCTGAACGGCGACGGCGCGGACGTGCCGCTCGTCGTGCAGTTGCGCGTGACCGACGTCGGGTTGCCGTGACTGTCGTAGGTGTAGCGAGTGACCCGGCCGAGGGGGTCCTGCTCGTGGCTCAGCTGGTCGTTCGCCGTATAGGCATAGGCGGTGATCAGGTTCGTCGACGCATCCTGGGTGCCGGCACCCGTGCACGTGCCCCCGGCCCCGGACGCTGGCGGTGTCGTGCCACTCGTCGTGCAGTTGACGTTGATGCTGGCCAGGCGGCCTGATCCGTCATAGGTGTACCTGGTCACGGTCCGGGTGGCGCTGTCGGTGTCCGATTCGGTCCGGGTCAGCAGGTCGTTGGTCGCGTTGTAGGTGTTCACCGTCTTGACGCTCAGGGCGCCGTTGACAGGCACCGTCTCGGTCAGGATGTTGCCCTTGCCATCGTAGGTGTAGGCCATCGTCGACTGGGTGGTGCCGGTCCCGACCGGGACGGCGACGGCGGTCGGATTGGAGGCCGCGTCCCAGGTGGTCGAGGTGACGTAGCCCTCGGGATCGATGCGCTCGGTCACCCGGCCGAGCTCGTCGAACGCGTACGTGGAGGTGTCGCGCAGGACGGGGCTCGCTTCGCGCAGGATCCCGACATCGGTCGTACCGGCACCGTACGTGAAGGTGCTCGCGGTCGAGGCGGCCACAGGATCCGTGACCGCCGTGGCCTTTGCACCCGTGTAGGCGATGGTCCAGGTGATCGTGTCGCTGCCACCCGCCGCCTTGGTCCGGCTGCGGACGACGCTCGTGAGCAGGCCCGAGGTATAGCCGAGGGTGGTGACCTTCGAGGCCGGATCGGTCACCGATGTGAGCTGCGAGGCTGCCCCCGTGCCCGTGTAGCCGAAGGCCCAGGAGCGCCCGGCCGAATCGGTCACGCCGGTGATCCGGGCGTTGCCTGAATCGATGGCCAGGGTCATGACCCGACCGGACGCATCGGTGGCCGTCGCGCTGCTCGTGCTCCAGGCCAGGGTGAGGGCCTTGCCGAAGCGGTTCTCGATGCGCTTGAGGCGCCCCGGCCCGGTGCTCTCGAAGACGTATTCGGTCTGGTCGGTGGTGGTCACCGAGTACTCGCTGCCGGCCAGGGACAGCGTCTCGTGGTGGCCGCCGAGGGCCGTCCAGACGCCGCCGACCTTGCCGAACGGGACCCGCCCGCCGTCGGCCCGGTGCCAGACCACGATGTCGGTCGCGTCGAAGGTCAGGTACTGGGTGAGGTTGGAGTGCCAGCCCACACCGAAGCGGCCGGTGGCGCTCGTCTCGAGCGAGCTGTACGAGAGCGACAGGGCCTGGGACGGCCCATACGAGGGGATGTCGAAGAGGTCCCGCGACAGGCGGGCCTCGCCGTTGTGGACGCCGATGTCCAGGCCCCAGCCGCCGCCGAGCTCGAACGGCACGCGGGTCAGGTACGCCTCGTCGCCACGCTCGGCGTTCTCGACGACCACCGTCCGGGTCGCGACCGTGGTGCTGGCGCTGGCGTTCTGGCGCACGGTCAGGCGGATCGTGACGACCCCCGAGAGCGCCCCCGGATCCCACGCTGCGAGGGAGCCTGCGGCCACCTGGCTCGTGACCGTGTCGATGGTCGTCCACGACGATGGGCTTGCGCCCAGGCCGTATTCGAGCTGGTACTCCTTGAAGCTGTGCGCATCGGTCGCGGTGCCGCTGATGACGATGGTGCCGCTCAGCGCTCCGTTGGCGGCCGGGGCGCTGATGCTCGCCGTGGGGGCGACCGTATCGACGAGGATGGCACCCGAGTTGGTGATGCTCGACTTGCCGCCCGAGTTCGTGAGGGTCTGGACCCAGCGGTAGCAATAGCCGCCGGTGAGCCCTGTGGCATTGACCGGCGAGACCGTCGTCAGTGCGCTGCCATCGTTGGCCCAGCTGCCGTTGCCGCAGGTGTTGGCCACCGTCACGGCATGGCGCTGGCGCTGGAGCGAGCGCGACGTGATCGTGAACCCCGACGGTGCGCTCTCGGTCCACGCGATCGAATACGAGGTCCCCGCCTGCGACGCCGTGGTGCCCTCGTTCGGGGTGGTGAAGTTCGTGGCCGGGCTGGCCGCATCCACGAACACCTTGCCCGATGTGCGGACCGTCTGGTTGGCGGCCGCGTCGGTCACCGTCTGGATCCACTGGTAGCAGTAGCCGTTCACGAGCGGGGGGTTCTCGGTCTTGGGGCTGGTCCCCGTGAACGGGCTGCCGTCGTTGGTGAAGGTCCCGCTGCAGGCCGAGGTCGCGGAGGCCACGCGTTGCCGTTGCAGGGACCGCGTGGAGACGCCCGCGTTCGCATCGGCGTCGGTCCAGGACACCGTGTAGCTGAGCGTGTTGATGGTCGTCGTGGTGCCCTCGTTGGGCGCGCTGAAGTCGACCGTCGGGGCGACCCGGTCGATGAACATCGCGCCCGAGGTGAGGCTGACCGGGCCGTTGCCGTTCTGGTCCTCGGCAGTCAGCGTCCAGCGATAGCAGGTGAGGTCGGTGAGCGACACCGACGAGCCGGTCTGGGCCGATTGCGAGGTGCCCGTGACCGCGGCGCCATCGTTGCTCCAGGTCGTGCCGCAGGCCGTGCCGGCCACCGCGGTCTTCTGGCGCTGCTGCGACCACAGGTACGAGCCGCCGAAGCCTGCCACGTTGTCGGTCGCCTGCCACTGCGGCGAGTAGGTCGTGTAGTTGCGCTTGTACAGCGGCCCGGCGCCGGGCGCCGTGATCGCCACCGTGGGGTTGGTGCTGTCATAGGTCACGGTCTGGGTCGTGTTCGTGTCATCGAGGCCGATCGGGTCGCAGTTGGCGCCCGGGCGGTTGCCGGTGATGCCCGTCGAGTAGCTCTGCCCCGTCTTACTGAGCGCGCCACCGTAGTACGTGCCGCAGTCGGTCTGGACGAAGCTGAAGTCACCCGTGCCGTTGTGATTGACGTCGCGCTGATAGACGCCTTGCCCGAGCTAGTCCGACATCGCGTACTCGGCGTCCGAATCGGGGCAGTCGCTCGTACTGTTGCCCTTGATGTAGTCGGTCGAGCCCACGACGAAGTTGCAGGCCACGCTGGCGCTGTTGATGAGGTTGCCCCAGCGGAAGGTGCCGACCGAGGCGCTCGTGTTCCAGGTGATCCCCGAATAGCGGTAGTAGGCGGTGCAGCTCCAGGCCGCGCTGACGTTGCTGATATAGCCATACACGGTCGGGCTGGTCACCCGGGAGATGGCCGTCGTCGAGGATGACGAGGCGGTCAGGCGACCGCTGAAGTTCGCGTTCGATGCGCAGAATCCGGCCTTGACCGGTTCCGGGCCCAGGAGGCCGTCGAGCGGAGCCGGCAGGGGCCCAGGCGCAACCTCCAGGGCGAGCGTCGTGGTCAGCAGGACGAGGGTCAGCAGGGCGGTCCGCCAGCGCGGACCACGGTGGGTCGCGGCGCGCATCAGTTCCCTTCCCCGGTGCGCAGCGGGATCGCCGCGGGCAGCTCGCCGACCTTGTCGTAGGCGATCGTGATGGTCGTCTCGATGACCAGGTCGTGGTCGGTCATGTTCGTGTTGAGGGCGGTCACCGTGATGCGGACCACCCGGCCCGCGTCATCGAAGCCGTAGGCGATCGGTGCCGTGAGCCTGGTGAAGGCCAGGCCATCGGCGGCGATGACCCCCGGGATGTCGGCGGGCTTCGCGTCCGCCTCCAGCGTCCGGGCGTCGGTCGGGTTCGCCTTCGGGTCGTCGGCCGGGACATCCCTGGCGTCGGCAGCGCCGCGCAGCAGATCGGGCAGCAACGCGGCCGTGGCCGGGTCGAGCCCGATGCCCGGCAGACCGTCGGACCGGTACCAGCCATCGCCATCGTTGCGCCAGTCCACGCCGTCGCGGGCGAGGGCCTCGAACATGATCCGCGAGCCGGTCCAGTCGGGCGTGCCACCCTCCAGCGGGCCTGCCCGCATCTGCGACCAGAAGCCATCGGGTCGGACGACGCCCTGCTCGATCATGGAGTGCAGGAAGTAGCGGTCGGCCAGGAATGCCGTGCCGCGGCCGATGGCATCAGGCACCGGGATGCGTGGGCCACCGGGCCTGGCGACCATGGTCGAGGTCTGCAGGACCTCGAAGCGGTACCCACCGGCGCCGGGTGTCGTGGCCTGCTCAAGCACGTCGGCCGAGAGGGCGATCAACTCCGGCGGCGTGGCGTACTCGGCTCCGCCGTTCAGCCCGAGCGGGTCCTCCAGGAGGCCGCCTCGAAGCAGGGCGACGGTACCCGCGATGGCGATCACGAGGATGACGGTCAGGGCGGCCGGGCCGGCTGGCGTGGGTCCGGAGCGGACCTCGATCTCGTTCGGCGTGCGCAGCAGCGGTGCAGCGGCCATCGGTCCGTCCCTCCCGATCGGACCGCGGATCGACAACCGTCCCGCCGCCCCCGCGCCAGCCCTCTGACCGACGTCGCCGCGAGCATGCGCCGTGGGGGGTGCCTGTCAACGGCGTTATCCACAGATATCGTTAACGATTGGACCAGCTGGACGATGACCTTGCTCCCGTGCCTGTCGTTCCTGGGTGCGGTCTCGCTTGCGCGGGTCTCGACTACTCGGGCCTGAACGCCCGGAGGGCTTCCATGCGCGGATCCCAGTCGTCGTCGGGATGGTCGTGCGCGCCCTCGTCGAGCGGCTCGCCGCAGACCATGCACAGACCCGGGCAATCGGGCCGGTCCAGTGGCGCGATGGGCTCGGCCAGCGAGATCGCGTCCCGGACCGGGCCCTCCAGGTCGACCTCGTGGTGGTCGGTCAGGCGCAGCGCCTCGGGTTCATCGTCCGTCGGCACGGATCGTCCCGTCGCCAGGTCGAGCGAGGGCAGGAACTCCTCCTCCAGCCGGATCTCGATGCGCGTCGTCAGCGGCCGCAGGCAGCGCGCGCACTCGCCGGTGAGCGACGTGGCCAGGCGGGCATCCGCGAGGATGCCGCGGTTGGTCCGGGCGAGACGGACCGTCCCCTCGATCGGCGTGGCGAGGACGAGGTCATCGGGCAAGGCGAGCTGCGCACCCTCGATGCCATGCGTGCGATCGGCGCCCAGGTCATCGCCGAGCAGACCGGCGACGTTGAACAGGAACGGCTGATCCGACGCGGGACGCGTCACGATCGTCGAGGAGCCCGCTCGTCCTCCGCCTGGTCATCCCAGCCGGACTCGGCGTCCTGATCGGCGTCGTCGTCCGGCCCCGCCTCCGCGGGGAGTGCATCGGCGCGACGCTGGTCGAGCATCGCGATGCCCTTCTGGATGCTCTGCAGGGTGCGCGTGACGTCGCCCTCCAGGCCCTCCAGGACGCCGACGGCGTACTCGTCCGCACCCGCCCGGATGCGGTCGGCGTCGGCGTAGGCCTCGGCGATGATGCGCCGGCTCTCGGCGTCGGCCGCCTGGGTCAGGCCGCGCTCATCGATGAGGAAGGCGGCCTGCTCCTGCGCGCGCGCCACGATGCGCTCGGCCTCTTCCTGGGCCTTCTCGATGATCCGCTCGCCCTCGGAGTTGATCCGCTTCGCTGCTCGGACCTCCTCCGGGACGGCCACGCGCAGCTCGTCGATGAGGCCGAGGGCCGCATTCTGGTCCACGACGACGTTGGTCGTGAGCGGCAGCTTCTTGCCGTTGGCGAGCAGCGATTCGAGGCGCTCGACGAGGAAGATGATGTCGATGGCTCGGGCCCTCCTGCCTGGGCGGTCGCTCGCGAGGGTCGGTCCGGGTCGGGGCGCGGCGGATGGTGGCGATTATGGCATGCGCGGTCCGGCCCGGCGCTACCGGTCCCCGGCGTCCAGCGCCTCGCGCAGCGCCGTGGCGGCGGCCGGCGGCACCATCGCCGACACGTCGCCGCCGAACGAGGCGATCTCCTTGACCAGGCTGGAGCTGACGTAGCCCGAATCGATCGAGGTCATGAAGAAGACCGTGTCGATGCCGGGCGCCAGCACCCGGTTGTTGTGGGCCAGCTGCATCTCGGTCTCGAAGTCACTGATGGCCCGCAGGCCGCGCACGATGGCCGTCGCGTCCCGGCTGCGACAGAAGTCCACGGTCAGGCCGTCGAACGAGGCGACCTCCAGGCGGTCCATCGGCAGGCCGGCCCCGGCCATCGCCTCGCGCAGGACGGCCATGCGACCTTCCACGCTCAGCAGCGGGCGCTTGCGCGGGTTGGCCAGCACGGCGACGATCACCCGGTCGAAGACGGACGCCGCCCGCTCCAGGATGTCGAGGTGGCCGTACGTGACGGGATCGAACGATCCCGGGTAGACCGCGGTGCTCATCCATCCTCCAGCGTGGCCGCGTCGGCGCGGCGGTAGAAGGTCAGGGCCGTCTCGCCGAAGCGGCGCTCACGCTCCGATGCTAGCAGCCCCGCCCGGGCCGGCGGCGCATCCCGCCAGAAGTGCTTGGCCACCACCCGAGCGTCCCGAGCCACCAGCGGTCCGACGGCGACCAGGGTGTCGGCCAGCAGCTCGATGTCCGCATACGGTGGGTCCGCCACGACGAGGTCCCACGGCGGTTCGCCGGCTCGGGCCGGATCGTGCAGCCAGGCGAGGACGTCGGCACGGACGACGCGGCCACGCTCGGTGAGCCCGGTCTGCGCCAGGTTCGCGGCGATCACCCGGCAGGCGCCCGCGTCGCGCTCGATGAAGACGGCCTCGGCGGCGCCGCGACTGAGGGCCTCGATGCCGGCCGCGCCGCTCCCCGCGAACAGGTCAAGGAACCGCGAACCGGGCAGGGTCGGCTCCAGCATCGCGAACAGGGTCTGCTTGACCCGGTCGCCCAGCGGCCGGGTCCCCTCCCCCGGCGCCCGGAGGCGGATGCTGCGGGCACGCCCGGCGATGACCCGACCGCCATCCGTGGCTCGACTCATTGGCCCCCTCACGCGGCGGCCATCACGTGGCGCGCCCATCACGTGGCGCCCATCACGTGGCGCTGGCCGGTTCCGCCGCCGCCAGGCGCCGCAGCCAGCCGTCCCGCAGTTCCGTGGCGAGGGGCACCAGGTCCGGGCGGGTCGGATCGAGCTCACCGCGAGCGTCCAGCAACGCCTCGGCGTGCTCCCGCGCACGCACCGCCAGGGCCTGGTGGTCCCTGCGCGTCAGCGAGGCGACGCGCAGCCCCGGCAGACCGCTCTGGACGAAGCCCAGCACGTCGCCCTCGCGGCGCAGCTCGAAGTCGCGCTCGGCGAGCTCGAAGCCGTCGCGCAGCTCGGCGATGGCTGTCAGCCGGGCACGGGCCGTCTCGTCCTCGGCGTCGGACACGAGCACGCAGTAGGACTCGGCGGTCCCGCGCCCGACCCGGCCGCGCAGCTGGTGGAGCTGGGCCAGCCCGAAGCGGTCCGCGCCCTGGATGATCATCATCGTCGCCGCCGGCACGTCCACGCCGACCTCGACCACGGTCGTCCCCACCAGCACGTCGAGATCGCCGTCGCGGAAGCGCGCCATCTCGGCGTCGCGGACGGCCGGCTTCATCCGCCCGTGGACGAGGCCCACGCGCAGCGGGGCCAGCAGCGAGGTCAGCCGCTCCGCCTCCGACTCGGCGGCCACGGCCGACGAGCCCATCGCGTCATCGGCCCCCTCGGTCCCCTCCTCGATGAGCGGCACGACGACGAACGCGCGGTGGCCGGCGGCCGCCTCCTCGCGCACCTTGGCCCACGTGGCATCGAGCTGGTCCGGGCGACGGATCCCCGTCCGGATCACGAGCCGGCCCGCGGGCGGCGTGCGCAGGTCCGACACGTCGAGGTCGGCGTACAGCACCTGGCCGAGCGTGCGCGGGATCGGCGTGGCGGTCATGAGCAGCACGTGCGGGGCCGTCGCGACGCCGGCCTTCGCCTCCAGCGCGCCGCGCTGGTCCACGCCGAAGCGGTGCTGCTCGTCCACGATGGCCAGGCCGAGCCGGGCGAAGGAGACGGCCTCCTGGAACAGGGCATGGGTGCCGACCACGACCGACGCCTGGCCGCCGGCGATGGCCTCCAGCGCGCGCGTCCGCTCGCCCGCCTTGAGCGACCCGCCGAGGAACAGCACGTCGATCCCGAGTTCGGCCAGCAGCGCGCCGACGGTCTCGAGATGCTGCCGGGCGAGCAGGTCGGTCGGCGCCAGCAGGGCCCCCTGGAAGCCGGCTCGCGAGGCGGCCGCCAGGGCGTACGCCGCGACCGCGGTCTTGCCCGAGCCAACGTCGCCCTGCAGCAGGCGGAGCATCGGACTCGAGCCGGCGAGGTCGCGCCGGACGTCGGCCATGGCGGTGACCTGGTCGGCCGTGAGCTCGACCGGGCCGCCGACCCGCCGGGACAGGGCCTCGACGATGGCCGCCCGGATCCGCGCGTCCGTCGCGTCATCGACGGCCATCACCGGGGAGCGGTCCCGGCCGCGCGCCCGTCGTCGGCCGACCATGCCCAGCTGGAGGGCCAGCAGCTCGTCGAACGCGAGCCGCTGGAGCGCGGCGTCGCGCGCCTCGAACGACGGCGGGTAGTGGGCGGCTTCGAGCGCCGCCGCGATGGACACGAGGTCCTCCGAGCGGCGGATGGCGGCCGGCAGGTACTCCGGGTAGGCGTATCCGGCCGCGTCGAGCGCCTCGCGCATGGCGACGCGCAGGCGCGCGGCGTTCAGCCCGGCGGTCGATCGGTAGATCGGCACGATGCGCCCGGCGTGGAGCGACGAGCCGTCGTCGGTCGCTGCCTGGAAGTCGGGGTTGTCGATGACGAGGTCGCGCCCGAACCGCTTGAGCCGCCCGGACAGGACGAGGTCGTCGCCGGCGTGGACCCGCCGCTCGATGTAGCGCCGACCGAACCAGACCGCCTTGGCTCGGCCGGTCCCGTCCTCGAGGGTCGCGATCGTGCGCTGGGTGCGCCGCCGGAAGCCCGGCTGGACGGCGATCTCCTTGACGCTCGCCCGGGTGGAGACCACGGTCCCCTCGTCCGTCGCGGCGAGGTCGGCGATCGTGCGCAGCTCGCGCAGGTCGTCGTAGCGGCGGGGCAGGTGGAAGAGCAGGTCGCGCACGTCGTACCAGCCCAGTCGGATGCCTGCCCGGCGGAGGGTCGGGCCGGCGCTGAGGCCGGCCTGGTGGAGCGGTGCGGACAGACGCTCGACGGGATCGGTCGGCGGCGGCGCGGCCTTCGTCGCCATGCGCTCTCGGCCCGCCCGCCTATTCGGCCGAGACCAGGTACCGGTAGTACGGCTGACCCCCGAACCGGACCTCGACCTCGATGCCCGGCACCTGGGCGCCGATGCGCTTGGCGATCGCCTCCGCCTCGTCGAGCGTGGCGTCGTCGCCGTAGAACAGGCTGACCAGCTCGAAGCCGGGCTCGAGCGCAGCCATCGCGGCGAGCACCGCCGCGTCCCGATCGTCGTCGACCGCCACGAGCCCGTCGTCCGGGTCGAGGGCGATGGTCTGCCCCTTGCGCACCTTGCGGCCGCCGATCGTCGCGTCGCGGACCGCCTCGGTCACCACGAACGACTGGATGGCCCGCCCCGCCTCGGTCATCTGGGCCGCGTTCGAGCCGGCGTCGCCGCCGGGGTCGAGGGCCAGCAGCGCGGCAAAGCCCTCGGCGGCGTTGCGCGTCGGGACGACGGCCACGGGACGCTCGCTCAGCTCGGCCACCTGCCGGGCGGCCAGGACGACGTTCGGGTTGTTGGGCAGCAGCAGGACCTCGCGGGCGGCAACGGCCTGGACGGCCTGGAGCAGGTCGCCGGTGCTGGGGTTGGCCGACTGCCCGCCCTGCACCACGGCGGCGCCGAAGTCGCGGAAGATCGCGGCCAGGCCCTCGCCGGCGGTCACCGCGATCACGGCCAGGCTGGGCAGGTCGGCCGGGGCCACGGTGCCGTTGGTGGATGCGGCGACGGCCGGCTCCGGCCGGGCGATGCTCGCCTCGGTCGGCTGGGGCGCCTCGCCGGTGAACTCGGCCGCCTTCGACTCGCGCACGTCGCGGGCCTGGTTGTCGAGGTTCTCGACGGTGATCCGGCTCAGGTTGCCGAGGGTCAGGCCGTAGCCGATGACGAGGTCGGGGCGCTCGTTGTGGACGTGGACCTTGAGCGCCCGCGCGTCCCCGGCGACGAGGACGCTGTCGCCGATCGACTCGAGGTGGGTGCGGATGGCGTCCACGTCCAGGGGCTGGCGGCCCTCGGCGCGGAGCAGGAACATCGTCTCGTAGCCGAAGCCCTCGTCCGCGTGGGCCACGAGGGTCGACGGGCGCGGCCCCGCGCGCCGGACCGCCCGACCGGCGGTCACCAGCGGGCCCTGGCCGATGAGGTGGAGCAGCGCACCCTGGAACAGGCGGTACAGGCCCTGCCCGCCGGCGTCCACGACACCGGCCTCGCGCAGGATCGCCAGCAGGCTGGGCGTGCGCGCGACCGACTTCTCGGCCGCGGCAAGCGTCGCGGTCAGCACGGCCTCGATGTCGTTGTCGCGCTCGGCCGTCTCGACCGCGCCCGCGGCCGATTCGCGGATGACCGTGAGGATGGTCCCCTCGACCGGCTTGGCGACCGCGCCGTAGGCGGTCTTCGCGCCCTGCGACAGCGCGTGGGCGAGGTCGAGCCCGTTGAACCGGCGCTTGCCCCCGAGCCCGTCGGCCATGCCCCGGAAGATCTGGCTGGTGATCACCCCGGAGTTGCCGCGCGCGCCCATCAGGGCGCCGAAGCTGATGGCGGCGGCCACCCGGTGGGCCGGCTCCCCGGCCACCGCCTCGGCCTCCTCGAGCGCGGCGCGGACGGTGGCCAGCATGTTCGACCCGGTATCCCCGTCGGGCACGGGGTAGACGTTCAGCTGGTTGATCTCGTCGACGTGCGCCTCGAGGTTGGCGACCGCGGCGCGGAACGCCTCGAGCAGGCCGCTGCCGTCGCAGGCCGTCCGGGCCATCTAGGCGACGTCCGTGCCGCTGTCGGCGAGGTCGCGCGAGCGGATCACGGTCGGGTCACCAGGGTGCGTCGCCGGGGTCTGGGGCACGGCGCCGGGCTGCACACGGAGGCCGTCGATGTGGATGACCAGCCGCCCGACCTCCACCCCGAGCGCCCGACGGATGGCATAGCGGACGGCCGAGTCGACCTGGCGCGCCACCTCCGCGACAGGCACCCCAAGGGCGACGGTCAGGTCGAGCTCGATCTCGAGCCCCTGGCGGAAGCGAACGACGAGGCCGTGCTGGCCAAGGCCGATGGTGGCCGCCAGCCGCTCGATGGGCAGGCCCGCGAAGCCGGCCACGCCGTACGAGCCGAGCGTCGCCGTGCGGACGATGTCGGCAACGGCGCGGCGCGTCACGAGGGAACGGCCGGGAGTCGGTCGGATGGCCACGCGGAAGGGTCCTCCGGGGTCGGATCGGCATCGTCGGGGGCCGTCGAGGCCGTGTGCTATCATACCGCCCCGCTGTGGCCGTCCGGCCGCGGCTCCCCATCCGCACCATCCTCGAGGTTCAGCATGGCCCGTTCCTGCGCGATCTGCGGCAAGGCGTCCATGGGCGGCTTCAACCCGCAGTCGTCGGGCATGAACCGTGTCCGCGCCCATCGCCGCTACCAGCCCAACCTGCAGCCCCTGACCATCGAGGTCAAGGGTGTGCCGACGAAGTCGCTCGTCTGCACGCGCTGCCGCCGGACGATGCTCAAGGCCACCAAGTAGGCCCGCGGCGGCGCAGCCGCCCGACGACCCGCTCCGAGCGCGACCGACGACCGGCCCCCACGCGGCGGCCGGTCGTTCCGTACTCGCCGCCGCTCAGCGGTCGGCCGTGTCGAGCCACAGGGTGAACGGGCCGTCGTTCACCAGCGAGACCGCCATCTCCGCCCCGAAGCGTCCGGTCGCGACCGCCACGCCCAGATCGCGCAGGGTGGCCGCGAAGTGCTCGTAGAGCCGCTCGGCGAGCTCCGGCGGGGCCGCCCCCGTGAACCCCGGCCGCCGGCCCCGGCGCGTGTCGGCGAAGAGGGTGAACTGCGAGACGACGAGGACCGCCCCGTCGACGTCCACGAGCGACGCGTTGGTCCGGCCGTCGCCGTCGCGGAAGATGCGCAGCTCCGTGACCCGCCGGGCGAGCGCCTCGGCCGTGGCCTCGTCGTCGTCCGGACCCACGCCGAGCAGGACGACCAGCCCGCCCTCGATCGCCCCGACGTCCGCCCCATCGACCGCGACCGAGGCCGAGCTGACGCGCTGGAGGAGCGCCCTCACCCGTCGCCGGCGCGCAGCGAGGCGCGCCACGCCTCGGCCGCCTCGAGCAGCCGCGCCGCCGAGGCGTCGTGGCGCTCGTGGACGAGGGCCTCGACCTCCACCGGCACGAGGATGTCGTAGTCGCGCACCCCGTCGGGGTTGATCTGGCCGTCGCCTCGCAGCATCACCGTGGGGATCCCGCCGCGCAGGATCTCCGACCACAGCTCGCGGGCGAGGTGCTTGGGCAGCGAGGCGACCGCGACCATCCGGGCGGTCGGACCGGGCGGCACCCCGTCGTTGCGCGCGAACTGGAATCCCTCGTCGGCGAGGGCCTTGATGAGGCGCACCTCACGGGCCATGTCGCGTCCCTTGAGGAACAGCGCGGACCCGACGACGAGGATGTCGACGCCGAGCGACCCGACGATCTCGGCGGTCTCGCGGTTGACCCCGCCGTCGACGTGGACCTCGCCGCCGACGAGCTTGTGGCGCAGGATGTGGCGGGCCGGGTCGGCCTTCGCGCGCAGCACGTCGGCCATGAACGCCTGGCCGCCGAACCCGGGCTCGACGGTCATGATCATCACGATGTCGAGGAGGTGGGCGTACGGCTCCAGGGCCTCGATCGGCGTGCCGGGCTTGAGCGACAGGCCGGCCGCTCGACCCGCCGCCTTGATCGCCCGCAGCGTCGGCTCGATGGGCTCCTCGATCTCGACGTGAATGGTCACCGAATCGCAGCCGGCGTCGAGGTATTGATCGATGGAGCGGCCGGGCTCGCTGATCATCAGGTGGGCGTCGAGCGGCAGGCGGGTCCGACGCCGGATCCCGGCGATGGTCCGCGGACCGAAGGTCAGGTTCGGCACGAAGTGGCCGTCCATCACGTCCAGGTGGATGCGGTCCGCCCCGGCCCGCTCGACCCGGCGCACGCTGTTGCCGAGGTTGGACAGGTCCGAGTCGAGGATGCTGGCGGCGATCCTGGCGCGGCCGGGTGCACGGGTCGTCATTCCCCTACTCCCACCGGGACCGGCTCCTCGCTGCGCTCGCCGCGCAACGCGTCCGCGCTGGCCGCCACGAGCCGTTCCCGCCGGCGCGCCACGACCGGCGCCGGGGGCTCCCCGGCCCGCTCCGCGGCCAGCTGCCCGCACGCGGCGCCGACCTCCTGACCGCGGTTGCGCCGGATCGTCGTGCCGATGCCGGCGGCGAGCAGGGTGGCCGCGAAGGCCTCGATGACCGGCATCGGGCTGGCGGTCCACGGCGTGTGGGCGACCGGGTTCATGGGGATCAGGTTGACGTGCGCGTGGTCGTCGCCGAGCAGGGCGACGATCGCCTCGGCGTCGGCCGGCGTGTCGTTGATGCCCGCGATGAGCGTGACCTCGTAGCTGATCCGCCGCCCGGTGGCCAGGCCGTGCTCGCGCGCTGCGGCGACCACCTCCGCCACGGGCCAGCGCCGGTTGAGCGGTACGAGCACGTCGCGCAGGGCGTCGCGGGCCGCGTGCAGCGAGACGGCCAGGGTGAACTGCGGCCCGAGCGCGGTCAGGCGCCGGATCCCGGGGACCACCCCGGACGTGGAGACCGTGATGTGGCGGGCGCCGAGCCCGAACCGGCGCGGGTCGTTGAGCGCCTCGACGGCGGCCAGCACGCGATCGAGGTTGAGCAGCGGCTCGCCCATGCCCATGAACACGATGTTGGTGAGGCGTTTGCCGTCCGCGGCCAGCCGTCGCGCCGCGTGGCGCACCTGGTCCACGATCTCCGCCACCTCGAGGTCCCGGCCGAAGCCCAGTTCGCCGGTGGCGCAGAACGGGCAGCCGACCGCGCAGCCGGCCTGGCTGGAGATGCACAGGGTGTGGCGCTCGCGCATCGCCCCGCGCGCCGGGTAGTGCATCAGCACGCTCTCGATGAGGGCGCCGTCGCGCAGGCGATGGAGCGCCTTCTCGGTCAGGCCGCCGTCCGCGACGCGCAGCTCGGTCTCGCCGGTGGTGTCGAGATCGAACGAGGCGGCCAGGTCCTCGCGCAGTCCGAGCGGCAGGGTCCGGAATGCGCCCGGGTCGACGTGGCCGCCGCCCTTCCACACGCCGTCGGCGATCTGGCGCGCGCGATACGCCGGCTGACCGCGCTCGACGACCCACGCTTCCAGTGTCTCGGGCGTCAGGCCGGAGATGCCGGGGCGTGCGACGGCGTCGGCCGCGGTCGGTGTGCCGGGGGCCGCGGTCGGTGCGAAGCCTGCAGCGGTCGGTGTCGGGCCGGCCGCCACGGTGCGCGCGTCCGCCGGTGTGCGGGCGGCCGAAGGCGCGGCGCTCGATCGGTCCTGAGGCTCGTCGCTGGTCACGTCCCGATGCTAGCGCACGCCCGACGGAGGGGAGCCGATCGTGCGCCCCAGGATCCCCGGGCGACCCCGGACGTAGGCGGCCCACGGCATGCGCCGGCCGCCCGCGGGCTGGACCTCGAGCAGACGCAGCCGGCCCTCGGCGGTCACCAGCCCGAGCTCGTCCAGGCGCCCGACGCTCGCCGTCCCGGCCGTGTGGGACGGCTCACCCGGCTCGCCCGGCGCGACCGCCTCGGGCTCCGCGCGATGGATGGCGAGGCGCCCCTCGTCGGTCTCGATGAACGTCCCCGGCCACGGCTGCAGGGCTCGGACCTGGCGCGCCAGCTCGGCCGCCGGGCGCGTCGGATCCAGGCGGCCGTCCTCGCGCCGGAGCGGGCGCGTCAGGGTGGCGCCCGCGGCGTCCTGGGGTCGGGCCGGGGTCGCCCCGGCCAGCCACGCGTCCAGCTCACCGGCGAGCAGCCACGCGCCGAGCTCGGCCAGCCGCTCCTCCAGATCGGGCGCCGTCTCCGTGCCGTCGAGGTCCACCCTGGCCTGCGCGACGATCGGTCCGGTGTCGAGGCCCGCGTCCATGCGCATCAGGCTCACGCCCGTGACCGGATCGCCCGCCGCGATCGCCGCCGGGATCGGGGTCGCTCCCCGGTGGCGGGGCAGCAGCGACGGGTGCAGGTTGAGCGCCCCGTGCTGGACGTCGAGGAGCGCCACGGGCACGATCTGGCCGTAGTCGGCGAGGACCAGCAGCCCGGGCCGGAGGGCCAGCACGGCCTCGACCGCGTCCGGCGCCCGCAGCCGCTCCGGGGTCAGCACGGGCGCGATGCCGAGCTCGCGCGCCGTGGTCTCGATGACGGTCGGGGTCGGCTGTCGCGATCGACCGGCGGGCCGAGGCGGCGCGGTCACGACACCGACCAGCTCCACCGATGGCGTCGCCGCCAGGGCCCGCAGCGCCTGGCGCCCGAAACCGCCGCTCCCCAGGAAGATGGTGCGGACCGGTTCGACGGTCACGCCAGGGCGCTCGTCGCCTCGCGGACCTCGGCGTCATCGTCACCCTGGCCGACGGGGATGAGCTCCTCCATCGAGTCGAGGTAGTCGATGTACAGCTTGCCGTCGAGGTGGTCGAGTTCGTGCTGGAGGGCGCGGCCGAGCAGCCCGGTCCCGGACACCTTGATCCGCTTCCCGTGGCGGTCCTGGGCGACGACCCAGACCCGCTCGTGGCGGTCGACGTAGGCCACGTAGCCCGGGATCGACAGGCAGCCCTCGAGGTCCCGGTCGTTGCCCGTGGCGCGGACGATCGCCGGGTTGACCAGCTCGTACAGCCGACCTTCGACCTCGATCACGCAGGCCTGCACGGCCTCGCCGAGCTGCGGCGCGGCGAGGCCCACGCCGGGGGCGTCGCGCATCGTGTGGGCCAGGTCGTCGAGCAGCTCGTGCAGGTACCGGCCGAAGCTGTCCACCGGCCGGCCCTTGAGGCGCAGGCGCGGGTCCCCCAGCAGGACGATCGGTCGGACGCTCATCGCGCCGCGCTGGGGTCGGTGTCCGCCGCGGCGTCCGACGCGGCGTCGGCGGCGTCGCCGGCGGTGTCGCGCACCGTGTCGGCCGCGCCGTCGGCCGCCGAGGCGGCGGCATCGGCCGTCGAGGCGGCGGTCGAGGCGGCGGCGGCCGCGACGTCGCTGCCGGTGCGCTGCTCCGACGCCCAGCCGCGCGACTTCTCGGCGAGCTTGCCGCTGGCGTCGGCCGTGAACTCGCCGGCCTTGCGCACCAGCGGGGCCGCCCGGTCGGCGGCGACGGCCGCGATCTCGGCGGCCTTGATGCTGAGCTCCTTGACCGCGGGTGCGGCGCGTTCGGCGAGCTCCTCGACGGCGTCGCGGATCGACTCGAGCACGTTCGCGGCGGTGGTCCCGCCGGATGCGGCGGTCGGCTCGTCGGCGACGGGATCGCCCTGGGGGGTCGTGTGATCGGCCATGGTGTGCTCCTCCTTGTCGGTGCATCGTCCCACGGACGCCCGTGCCGCGTGCGTCCGGGCGCCGGATCGGCTGGGGGTATCATCGCGCGGACGGCCGCCGTGCGGTGGCCGGCAGCGGAGGAACGTGGCGATGGCCGAGGCCTGGACGTTCGCCCAGCTCGACGAGGCGAAGCTGGCGCTGGTCGCCGAAGCGGAACGCACCCTCGACACCGACATCGTGATGGTCTACGAGCCCTCGCGCTGGGGCCTGGTCGACGACGAGACGGTCGCCGAGCAGGGCCTCGAGCCGGTCGAGCTCGAGCCCTCGCAGCTCGAGTGCCTGCAGGGCCTCGAATCGATGCTGGGCGGGGTGGCCGTCGCCTATCGCCGCGCCGGCGACTGAGCCGCGGTCAGGCGCCGTCCGGTGGGCGCCGAGCTGGTCAGAGCAGGGATTCGGGGTCCACGTCCACGGACCACGGGGGTCCCGGGTCCTCGAGCAGGACGTGGCGCGGGTCGGGCGCGCGCAGCACCACGTTGAAGCGCCAGCGGTCGTTCCGTCGCGCGATGTAGGCCGGCGCGGGTCCCGCCACCGAGGCCGGCCGGCCGAGCCCCAGGTCGGCGATCCGCGCGCGCAGCCGGGCGGCCATGGCCTCGCCCTCGGCCTCGGCCGCGGCACGCTCCGGGAGGGCGACCGTCAGCTTGATCGCCCGACCGAAGGGCGGCGACCCGAACCGGCGGCGCAGCTCCAGCTCGGCGGCGTAGAAGGCTCGCGGATCGCCGTCCGCCACGGCCACGACGGCCGGGTGGTCCGGCTGGTACGTCTGCAGGATCGCCAGCCCGGGTCGATCCCCTCGCCCGGCCCGTCCGACCGCCTGGCTGAGCAGCTGGTACGTGCGCTCGGCGGCCCGCTCGTCGGGGAGGTTCAGGGCGACGTCGCTGGACACCACGCCGACGAGGGTCACGGCGGGCACGTCCAGGCCCTTCGCCACCAGGCTCGTGCCGACCAGCACGTCCGCCGTTCCGGCGCTGAACGCGTCGATGACCCGGGCCGCGGCCCCGCGCCGCTCGGCGACGTCCCGATCGAGGCGCACGACGCGCAGGCCGGGATGGGCCGCCCGGACCTCGCGTTCGACCCGCTCGGTGCCACCGCCCAGGTAGCGGATGCGCGGCGAGGCGCAGGCCGGGCAGCGCACCGCGAGCGGCGTGGCTCGGCCGCAGTGATGGCAGCGCAGCGTGCCCCCCGCCTGGTGGTAGACCAGCGGTCGCTCGCAGTCCGGGCAGGCCTGGACCTGGCCGCAGTCCCGGCACAGCACGACCGAGGCGGTGCCGCGCCGGTTGAGCACGAGGATCGCCTGCTCCCCCGCCCCGGTGTCGAGGGCGGCGAGGGCCTCGTCGAGCGACCGCGACAGCAGGCCACGGTTGCCGTCGGCGAGCTCGGCCCGCAAGTCCACGATCCGGACGGTCGGCGCCTGCCCGATCGGACGCGTCGGGAGGGCGAGGCGGTCGATCCGGCCGTCCGCGGCGCGGCCGACGCTGTCCACCGCCGGGGTCGCCGACCCGAGCACGACCGCGGCGCCGGCCAGCGCCCCCAGGCGCTCGGCGCTGTCACGCGCCTGGAGGCGCGGGGTCCGGTCCGACTTGTAGGCCGGATCGTGCTCCTCGTCCACGATGATCAGGCCGACGTCGGCCAGCGGGGCGAGCACGGCCGTACGCGTCCCGACCACGATGTCCACATCGCCGCGCCGGATGCGCCGCCACTCGTCCGCCCGCTCGCCGTCGCCCAGACCGGAGTGGACGAGCGCGACCCGCGCATCGAGGTCGGCCCGCAGGCGATCGACCAGGGGCAGCGCCAGGGCGATCTCCGGCACCAGCACGAGGACCGGACGCCCGGCCTCGAGCGACGCCGCGATGGCCTCCACGTAGACCGCCGTCTTGCCGCCGCCGGTCACCCCGTCGAGCAGGAGGGGTCGGGCCGAGCGGGCCTCGATGGCGGCGCGGATCCGGGCGACGGCCTGCACCTGGCCCGCCGACAGGTCGGCGGCCGGCGGCCGTCCGCCCCGCGCTCCCGGCGGGCGCGCGGCCAGCGGGCGACGCGGTCGCTCACGCACGGTCGCCTCGACCAGCCCGCGCCGGATGAGTCCGGGCAGGGCCGCGCTCGCCGCCGAGCCGTCGGCCTGGGCGATGTCCGCGGCAGGCACGGCCGAGCCTTCACGCGCCAGCCGCTCCAGGACGGCGACCTGGCGGGGTCCGAGCAGGCGCCCGTCGGGCCGATCGCCGGCAGCCAGGGCGGCCACGGCCACGTGTCCGGTGTCCGTGAGCTCGACCCAGCGCTCGTGGCGCGGGCCACCGGCCGCGCCGCTCAAGGTCCAGTCAAGGGTCAGGTGGCCGTCGCCCGCCAGCGCGCGAAGGCGGCGCAGCAGGCCGGCGCGCCCGTCCGGTGCCGCGAGCTGGGCCACCGGCCGCGCTCCGCCCGCCAGCTGGTCGAGCAGATCGGCATCGACGGGGTCCGGCGGCGGGCCCTGCCGCGGCGCCGCGCCGTCCGGCACGCGCTCGGCCACGAGCTCGAGCCGCTCCAGCAGCCCGGGCGGCAGCATCGCCCGGATGACGAGCGCGGGCGGCGCCAGGTAGTGGTCGGCGATCCAGCGCGCCAGCCGCAGCGCCAGCGGCGGCAGGAGCGGGCCGTCCGCCCGGACGCGATCGACGATCGGCTTGGGCACCACGCCCGGCACGGCGGCCGCCTCCCCGAGGATGACGCCCAGGGCCTGGCGCCGACCGAACTCGACGAGCACGGCCTCGCCGTCCTCGAGGTCGGCCAGGGCACCGGGCACGGCGTACGTGAACGTGCGGCCGCCGGCCGCACCGGCGGCGTCGATCGCGACCTCGACCAGCCGGCCGGTCACGGGACCCAGGGTCAGACCCGGACGCGCCGGTCCGCGTGGCGCAGCCGTTCCTCGGCGATGATCTCGTCGATCCGCTCGACCGTCCGCTCGACCTGGCCGGTCTCGTTGACCACCACGTAGTCGTAGTCGTCCTGGCGGGCGAGCTCGATGGCCGCGTTGCGCTGGCGCAGCTCGAGCTCGTCGGCGCTCTCGGTCGCGCGGGCCACCAGCCGCGCGAAGAGCGTCTCGAGCGTCGGAGGCACGACGAAGATGAGGAGCGCCTCGGAGACCTGTTCCTTGACGACCTGCGCGCCCTGCACGTCGATCTTGAGGATCGCATGGCGGCCGGTGAGGACGGCCCGGCGGACCTGGTCGCGCGGGGCGCCGTACCAGTTGCCGTGGACCTCGTTGGCCTCCAGCAGCTGGCGCGCCGCCCGCAGGCGCAGGAACTCCTCCCGCGACAGGAAGTGGTAGTCCACCCCGTCCACCTCGCCCGGCCGCGGCGCACGGGTCGTGCAGGTCACGACGTACACGTACTCCGGGCTGTGCGTGCGGGCGCGCATCGCGTCGATGATCGTGTCCTTGCCCACGCCCGACGGTCCCGAGATGATCACCAGCATCGCCCCGGGCTCGCCCTCGATGATCCCGTCCGGACGGCCGGGATCGTCCGACACGTGCTCCGGGACGAGCGGCGGGCGACCGATCGTCTGGTCCTCGCTCAATGCCGTCCCTCCGCCGCGCCGCGCAGCAGGTCGAGCGGCGCCTGCAGCTCCGCCGGCAGCGGTGCCTCGGCCCGGATGAGGTGGCCGTCGGTCGGCGAGGCGAGCTCGAGGCGCCAGGCGTGCAGGAACATCCGCCCGAGCTGGTCCGGCCCGCGCCGGGACGTGCCGGTGCCGTAGACGGCGTCGCCGGCGATCGGGTGGCCGATGGCGTCGAGGTGGACCCGGATCTGGTGCGTGCGCCCGGTGACCAGGTCGAGTTCCAGGAGCGTCCAGCCGTCGAGCCGCTCGCGGACCCGATAGCCGGTCGTCGACGCCCGGCCGTCCGGCACGACCGCCATCTTCGTGCGCTGCTTCGGGTCGCGCCCGATGGGGGCCTCGATCCGCCCCACGGCCGCGGCCACCGACCCGTGGACCAGGGCGAGATACGTCTTGCGCACCCGGCGCGCCTTGAGCTGGGCCATCAGGGCGGCCTGCGCGGCGTCGTGCTTGGCCACCATCAGCAGCCCGGAAGTGTCGCGATCGAGGCGGTGGACGATGCCCGGTCGGGCGACCCCGGCGATGCCGCCGTAGTCGGCGCCGCCGGCCCGGGCCAGCAGGGCGTTGACGAGCGTGTCCCCGTCGTGGTGACCGGGCGACGGGTGGACGACCAGCCCGGCCGGCTTGTCCACGATCAGCAGGTCGTCGTCCTCGTACACGACCAGGAGCGGGATGCCGGGCGACGGCGCGAGGTCCAGGGCGACGGGTTCCGGCACGTCCAGGGCCACGGTCATCCCGGCGGTCACGATGGCGTTCGATCGGAGCGGGATCCCGTCAGCGGTCAGCCGGCCGTCGCCGATGAGTCGCTGGACGTGGCTGCGCGACAGGCCGGTCGCCTCCGCCACGAAGCGGTCCACGCGGCCGCGCACCCCATCGGGCACGACGATGGTGCGGACGCCGGCGACCGTCGCCTCACCCATCGGCGGCGACGTCACGGGCGGCCCGGCGCGCGGGCAGGAACGCGCTGGCCAGCAGCAGGAGGAGGGCCACCGTGATGGCCGAGTCGGCGACGTTGAAGGTGTAGAAGCGGAGGCTGCCGATGCCGGCGTCCACGAAGTCCACGACGTACCCGAGCCGCAGCCGATCCACGAGGTTGCCCAGGGCGCCGCCGAGCAGCAGCCCGAGGGCCAGGCTCAACAGCGAGTTCCGCCCGACACTGCCGTGATACCAGACGATGACCGCCACCACCACGATGGAGGCCGCCCCGAACAGCAGCGCGGAATCGCGGAACAGCCCGAACAGCGCGCCGTCGTTGCGCACGAACGTGAAGCGCACGAGGTCGCCGATCACCGCCATCGACTCCCCCGGGGCGAGCGCGCCGACGAGCCAGGCCTTGGTCAGCTGGTCGAGGACGAGGACGGCGGCCGCGAGGACGGCGAACAGCAGCCAGCGCGGGCGGGCCGGATGCGTCGCGGCCGTCACGCGATCCGCCGCAGGGCGATCGGGACCGCCCCGCCGTCCAGCTCGACCGTGGCGCGCGACGCGTCGGCCGGGGGTTCCCCGCTCCCCTGGCGCGCGAGCGTGTCGGCGAGCACCCCGTCGAGGAACGGGGCGACCGCGTCGGGCAGGCCGTCGAGCCACAGCTCGATCCGATCGTCGAGCGCGAGGTCGGCGTCGCGCCGCAGGTCCTGGACCGCGCGCGCGAGCTCCCGGGCGTCGCCCTCGGCCACGAGATCCGGGGTGAGCGCCGTGTCCAGCACGACCACGAGGCCGTCGCGGTCGGCCACCGCGGTCCCCGGCCGCGGTGTGGCCTGGATCTCGACGTCGTCGGCGTCGAGGCGGACGGCCGCGAGCGTGACCGAGCCGTCGTCGTGGAACGTGGCCTCCCCGGCCCGAGCCGCGGCCATGACCGCCGGGATGGCCGAGCCGAGGCGCTTGCCGATGCGCGGCAGGAGCGGCTTGACCCGTCGCTCCACCAGGTCCGAGCCGTCGGCGATGACCTCCACCGACCGGACGTTGATCTCGTCGGCGAACAGGCCCAGGAGGGCCTCCGAGATGGCCAGCCCCCGGTCCGGGACGGCGATCCAGGCACGGGCCAGCGGCTGGCGGACGCGCAGGCCGGCCTGCGCCCGCAGGGTGCGCGCCAGGTCGACCGCGTCGCGGACCGTCGCCATGGCCCGCTCGAGGTCGGGGTCGCGATGGGCGGCCAGGACCTCGGTCGGCCAGGCGGTCAGGTGGACGCTGTCCGGCGCCGCCGGATCGACCGCCACCACCAGGTTCTGGTAGATCGTCTCGGACAGGAACGGCAGGATCGGGGCGATCGTGCGCGCCAGGCCGACCAGCGCCCCGTGCAGGGTGGCGAACGCGGCGTCGCGGTCGGCGGGATCGGCGCCGGCCCGCATCCGATCGCGCGACCGGCGCAGGTACCAGGTCGACAGGTCGTCCACGAACGCGCTGAGCTCGCGCGTCGCGGCCACCGCGTCGACGTCGCGCAGGTCGGCCTCGACGGCGGCCGCCAGGCCCGCCGCGCGCGACAGGATCCAGCGGTCGAGGACCGGCCCGGCCGGCCCGGCGGTCGCCTCGTCGATCGAGCGGGACGGGGTCCACCCGGCCAGGCGGGCGTACGTCACGAGGAACGCGTACACGTTCCACAGGACGAGGAGCTCGCGGCGCGCCTCGTCCGCGGCGTGCCAGCCGAACAGGATGTTGTCCTCCGGTCGGGCCCTGGCGAACATCCAGCGCATGACGTCGACGCCCATCCGATCGGCCGCCTCGTCGAACTCGATGGCGTTGCCCCAGCTCTTGTGCATCTGGCGACCGTCCTCGCCGAAGACCAGGGCGTAGCCGAAGATCGCCCGGAACGGCTCGGTCCGCTTGAGCACGGTGGACATCGCCAGCATCGAGTAGAACCAGTTGCGGAACTGGCCGGGAAAGCTCTCGGTGATGAAGTCGGCCGGGAACCAGCGCGCCCAGTAGTCGGGGTCCTCGCGGTAGTGCAGGGTGGAGAACGGGACGATCCCGGCGTCCAGCCACGGGTTGCCGACGTCCCTGATGCGCTCGACCGGAGCGCCGCACGTCGGGCAGTCGATGCGCACCTCGTCCACCCAGGGCCGGTGGGGCGTGTGGCCCTCGAACGCCTCCCAGCCGCTGACGGCTCGTTCCCGCAGCTCCTCGCGGCCGCCGATGACCTCGACCGTGCCGCACGCCGAGCAGTCGTAGATCGGCAGCGCCAGGCCCCAGTAGCGCTTCTTGCTGATCATCCAGTCGTGCATGTTGCGCAGCCAGTCGAGCTCGCGGTCGTAGCCGAACTCGGGGATCCAGCGGATGCGGTCCACGACCTCCATGATCTGGTAGCGCAGGCTGGCGTCCACCTGCTCCGGCGTCAGCGTCTCGCGCTCCTGGTCGTAGACCGGGCCCATGCTGATGAACCACTCGTCCACGAGGCGGAACAGCAGGGGCGTCCCGCACCGCCAGCAGTGCGGGTAGCGGTGCGTGTACGGCTCCAGGTGGTAGAACGCGCCACGCCGCTCGAGGTCGTCCACGATGCGCTCGGCCGCGCCCGGCGCGTCGAGCCCGGTCAGCCAGTCGAACCCGTCGTAATAGCGGCCGTCCTCGTCGATCGGGCCGATGACCGGCAGGCCGAGCGCCGTGCCCAGCTGGTAGTCCTCGGCGCCGCAGCCCGGGGCGATGTGGACGATGCCGGTCCCCTCGTCCTCGCCGACCTCGGACCAGGCCACCACGCGGTGTTCGTAGCCGGCCTCGGCGAACGTCCCCGCCACCGCCGGCAGGTGATCGAACGGCCCCTGGTAGCGCAGGCCGACCAGCTCCCGGCCCTCCACCTCGGCCTCGACCGTGAACGGGCCGACGACCGCCTGCCTGACGGTCCCCTTGCCGACCCAGAACCGGTCGTCCCCCTGGCGGATGCGCAGGTAGCGCAGGTCCTCGCCGACGGCCGCGGCCACGTTCGCGGCGAGCGTCCAGGGCGTCGTCGTCCAGACCAGCAGCGCCTCACCCTCGTGGCCGTCGTCGAGGAGCGGGAAGCGGACGGTCAGGCCGGGATCCTCGCGGTCCTGGTAGCCCTCGTTCATCTCCATCTGGGACAGGCCCGTCCCGCAGCGCGGACACCACGGCATCGAGTCGTGGCCCTTGTACAGCCAGCCCCGCCGGTGGCACTCGGCGAGGAACCCCCAGATGAGGTCGTTGTTCTCGTTGCTGAACGTGAAGTAGCTCCCGCCGACATCGGGCATGCCGAGCTGGCCGACGAGCATCTCGACCGTGTCGGTCACGGGGCCGTCCGGGCCCTCGATGGTGGTCACCGCCGACGGATCGCTGCCCAGCAGGTCGTGCAGCCGGCGCAGCTCGTCCGGGTCGTTCCAGTCCATCCACATGCCGAGCCGGATCGACTGCTCGGTCTGGCGCGCGGCGTAGGTCAGGACACGCTGCTTGCACAGGGTCACGAAGCGGTCGATGCCGTACGCCTCGATGTCGCGCTTGCTGGTGAAGCCGAGGTCGCGCTCGACGTTGACCTCGACCCACAGGCCCTGGCAGTCGAACCCGTTCTGGTAGCGCTGGTCCTCGCCGAGCATGGCGTGGAAGCGCTGGTAGAGGTCCTTGTACGTGCGGCCCCAGGCGTGGTGCACGCCCATCGGGTTGTTGGCCGTGATCGGGCCGTCGAGGAAGCTCCAGCGCGGCCCACCGGCGTTCTGTGCCCGCAACCGCGCGAACGTCCGACGGGCCTTCCAGGCGGCGAGCAGCTCGTGCTCCTGGGCGACGAAGTCGGGCTTGCTGGTGACGGTTCGGAACATGCGTCTCCGGGCGGCGTGTGCAGTGGGCAGGGTCGCTCGGGCGGCCTGAGGGCCACGTCCGGCACGTCCGAGTATCCTACGCGCGATGCAGAACCCGCAGGAGACGAGGCCGCGCTCGCGCTCGCCGTTCGTGGCGGCGTTCCTGTCCCTCCTCTTCCCGGGCCTCGGCCACGCCTACGCCGGCGCCCCGATGCGTGCCATCGGGTTCGCCGCGGCGCCCATCCTCGTGGTGGCCCTGGTGGCCGGGATCGTGCTCCGCCTCGACCGCCTGGAGCTGGTCGGCCTCGTGGTCAACCCGGTGACGCTGACGTCGGTGTTCGTGCTGAACCTGATCGCCATGGCCTACCGCCTGGTGGCCGTCGTGGACGCCTACCGGGTGGCGGTCTTCCTGAACGCCCACGCGGCCGGCAGCCCGAGGCTCGGCCCGGCGCGGGTGCCCGGTCATCCGCTCTCCGTGGCGGGCCTGCTGGCGGTCATCCTGGTGATGGCCGGCGGGCACGTGGTGGTCGCCCGCTACGACCTGCTCGCCCAGGACCTGCTGACCAGTGGCTGCATCTTCATCGGCGATGAGATCGACGCCGAGTGCGACGAGGGCCCCTCCTCGCCGGGCGCCGGCGCGTCGATCGATCCGAGCGCCGACCCCACGCCCAGCCCGACCCCGGAACCGACCTTCATCGGGACGCCCGTGCCGAACGTGTCGATCCCGCCGTGGGACGGCAAGGAGCGCCTCAACGTCCTGCTCATCGGCGCCGACGAGCAGGGCGGCGGCCACAACACCGACACGCTCATCGTCGTGTCGGTCGATCCGGTCACCAGGCAGGTCGCCATGTTCAGCCTGCCGCGCGACACCATCAACGTGCCGATCCCGCCCGGACCCGCCCGCTCGGTCTGGGGGCGGACCTACAGCGGCAAGATCAACGCCTTCTTCGCCAACAACCGCAACCGCGCCGACCTGTGGCCCGGCTCCGACCGGACGCGCGGGTACAACGCCCTCAAGGCGGTCCTCGGCGAGCTGTACGACCTCGACATCCGCTACTTCGTGGAGGTCAACTTCGAGGGCTTCAAGAAGGTCGTGGACGCGGTCGGCGGGGTGACCATCAACGTCCAGATGCCGGTGGTGGACGATCGATTCCCGGGTTCCACCGGGCGGACCCAGCGGCTGTACATCCCGAGCGGCATCCAGCACATGGACGGCGAGCAGGCCCTTCGCTACGCCCGCTCACGCAACACCTCGACCGACTTCGACCGCGGGGCCCGCCAGCAGCGCGTGCTCCTGTCGCTGCGGGAGCAGGTCGATCCGCAGACGCTCATCCCGCGCCTGCCCGAGCTCATCGACGCGCTGAAGTCGGCGGTCCGGACCGACGTCCCGCTCGACCAGATCGACGAGCTGCTGGGGCTCGCCTCCGAGGTGGACACGGCCAACATCCGGACGTTCGTGTTCGCCCCGCCGCTCTACCAGAAGGAGGTCCTGAGCGGCTACTGGACCGAGCCGTACGTGGACCTCATCCGCGCCGCCGTGGCCGATGCGTTCAGCAGCGATCCGGCCGACCAGGCGCTGCGCGAGACGCTCGCGTCGGAAGGCGCCGGCGTGTGGGTCCTCAACGGCACCGGCGAGGCGTCGCGCGGGGCCCGCGTCGCGGGCTTCCTCGAGTGGGTCGGCCTGGCCGCCTCCGCGCCGCGCCAGACGCCCGAGGGCGCCGTCCCCGCGCGCACCCGCATCGTCGCCTACAACGGCATCGAGACCCGCGCGCCGGCCACCATCGAGCTGCTCGAGGCGGTCTTCGGGGTGA
>JBKHXL010000075.1:0-13549 GCA_046566045.1 Candidatus Limnocylindria bacterium | reverse complement strand
TGATCGCCCCAGAACGCCGTCGTCGCAGCAGCGGTGATGGTGATCCCCCGCTCCTGCTCCTGCGGCATCCAGTCCATCGTCGCGGCGCCCTCATGGACCTCGCCGATCTTGTAGATCTTCTTCGTGTAGAAGAGGATCCGCTCGGTCACGGTCGTCTTGCCCGCGTCGATGTGCGCGATGATCCCGATGTTCCGCGTCTTCGAGAGCGGAACCTGTCGTGCCACGGTCGTTACGCTCCCGGTCCTACCACTTGAAATGGCTGAAGGCGCGGTTCGCCTCGGCCATCTTGTGCGTGTCTTCGCGACGCTTGACCGCCGCGCCGAGGCCGTTCATGGCATCGACGAATTCAGCGGCGAGCTTCTCGCTCATGCTCTTGCCATTGCGCTTGCGGGCCGACTGGACGAGCCAGCGGACGCCCAGCGACATGCGACGATCGCCCCGGATCTCGACCGGGACCTGGTACGTGGCGCCACCGACGCGGCGCGGCTTGACCTCGATGATGGGGGTGGCGTTGCGCATCGCCGCCTCGAGGATCTCGAGGCCGGGGCGACCTGCCTGGGCCTCGGCCCGGGCCAGCGCCTGGCGCAGGATGCGCTCGGCCAGGTTCTGCTTGCCGCCCTTCATCAACTTGGCCGAGAAGCGGGCGGTCATCCGGTTGGCCGGGACCGTCTCGTACTTGGTCTTGCGCGGGATGCTCGTTCGACGCGGCATCTACTTGGCCCCCGGCTTGGCGGTGGCCTTCGCGCCGTACTTGCTGCGGCCCTGCTTGCGGTCGCGCACGCCGGCGGCGTCGAGGGTGCCGCGGATGATGTGGTACTTGACCGACGGCAGGTCCTTCACGCGACCGCCGCGCACGAGCACGACCGAGTGCTCCTGCAGGTTGTGGCCGATGCCCGGGATGTAGGCCGTGACCTCCATCTGGTTGGACAGGCGCACGCGCGCGATCTTGCGCAGGGCCGAGTTCGGCTTCTTGGGCGTCATCGTCCGGACCTGCAGGCACACGCCCCGCTTCTGGGGGGCACCCGGGATCGACACCTGGCGGCGTCGCAGGCTGTTCCAGTTCTTGCGCATCGCAGGCGCCTTGATCTTGGGGATCTTGCGCTTGCGCCCATGGCGCACGAGCTGGCTGATCGTCGGCACGAAGACGTCACTCCTTGTGATCGGCTGGTCGAGATACGAGTCCGGTCGTCACCGACCGTCCGGGGGCCGATCCATCGGCGCCGACGGTGCCCCGCGGGGCCGTCGGCCGGGACCGGTGTGCTGATCGAGATTGGTCGTCCGACGCGCGGGACGCACGCGTCGAATGCGGACCCCTCCCGAGGCCACGAAGGCGGAGTCTAGTCGAGCCCCGCCGAGCGTGTCAAACGTCCGGGAGCGCCGCCGGACGGGCCGGCGCCGCTCCCGGACATGGTCAGGACGTGGCGCCCGTCTCGGACGGCTCGCCGTCGGTGCCGGCGCCGTCGCCGGCATCGGCGTCGGACCCGTCACCGGCATCGGCCAGGAACGGATCGACGAGGTCGTCGTCGGCGTCCCCCTCCCCACCGGCGATCGTGGCGGCCAGGGCGAGCCCGGCTGCCTCGTCGTCGGCCGGACGGCCCTCGCCGTCCTCCAGGAACGGGTTGTACTCGGACTCGCCGAGGCCCTCCAGGGCCTCGCCGGCCAGGGCCTCGAGGGCCGCCTGGCGTTCGCGCGCCTTGCGCGCCGCCACGTTCGCCGGCGCACCCGTCCCGGCCGGGATGAGCTTGCCGATGATGACGTTCTCCTTGAGCCCGATCAGGTGGTCCTTGGCGCCGTTGATGGCCGCCTCGGTCAGCACCCGGGTCGTCTCCTGGAAGGACGCCGCGGCGAGGAACGAGCTGGTGTTGAGCGATGCCTTGGTCACGCCGAGCTGGACCGTCTGCGCGGTGGCCGGCTCGCCGCCCTCCGCGAGGACGCGGTTGTTGTCCTCCTCGAACTCGAGCCGGTCGACGAGCTCCGTCGGCAGCAGATCGACGTCACCCGGCTGATCGATGCGGACCTTGCGGAGCATCTGCCGGACGATGATCTCGATGTGCTTGTCGTTGATCGTGACGCCCTGGCTCTTGTAGACCTTCTGGACCTCCTTGACCAGGTAGCGCTGGACGGCGTCCTTGCCCCGGGTCTCGAGGTACTCCTGCGGGTTGATCGGCCCATCGGTGATGGCATCGCCCGCGCGGATCTCCTGGCCGTTCTCGACCAGCAGCTTGGCGTTGTGCGGGATGAGGTACTCGCGCTCGACGACGTCCTCGGCCCGGACCATCAGGCCCTCCGAGCCGTCGACGAGGAAGCCGCGGACCGGCGACACGAGGTCGCTCGGCGACCCGTCGGCCTCGCTCCGCGCGACCACCTGGCCGAGCTCGACGAAATCGCCCGGGGCGGCCAGCATCTCGGCGCCCTTGGGCACGGCGAGTGAGGTGTCGTAGACCTCGGTCGAGGTGACCTTGACCTTGGTCATGCCCTCACCGCGGATGATCTCCACGATGCCGTCGATGTGGCTGATCTCGGCCTTGCCCTTGGGGACGCGGGCCTCGAACAGCTCCTCGACGCGCGGCAGGCCGGCCGTGATGTCCAGGCCGGCGACGCCGCCGGTGTGGAACGTCCGCATGGTCAGCTGTGTGCCGGGCTCGCCGATCGACTGGGCGGCGATGATGCCGACCGCCTCACCCGAGCCGACCATCTCGCCGGTGGCGAGGTTGCGGCCGTAGCACGCCCGGCAGACGCCGTAGCGGGCCTCGCAGGTGAGCGGCGAGCGGACCAGCGCCTCGTCGACGCCGGCGGCGTCGATGCGGGCGGCCGCCTCCTCGGTGATGATCTCGTTGCGGTCGACGAGCAGCGGCGGCTCCTCGCCCTTCTTGACCTTGGCGCTCGGGTCGGGCAGCGGAGCCGCAGCCAGGCGGCCGACGAGGCGGCGCTGGAAGGCACCCTTCTCGTCGCTCGACTCGGCCCGGATGATCCAGCTCCCTTCCTCCGTCCCGCAGTCGTCCTCGCGCGTGATGACGTCCTGGGCGACGTCCACCAGGCGCCGGGTGAGGTACCCGGAGTCGGCGGTCCGCAGGGCGGTATCGGCGAGACCCTTGCGCGCGCCGTGGGTGGAGATGAAGTACTCGAGGACGGTCATCCCCTCGCGGAAGTTGCTCCGCACGGGGACGTCGATGATGCGACCCGACGGGTCGGCCATCAGGCCGCGCATGGCGCCCAGCTGGCCGATGTTGCCCTTGTTCCCGCGGGCGCCGGAGGCGGTCATCATCGTGACCGGACCGGTCTGGTCCAGGCCGTCCATCATCTCGGTCGACAGCCTGGCGGTGGTGTCCTGCCAGACACCGACCACCTGCTCGTAGCGCTCGTCATCGGTGATGAGGCCGCGCTGGAACTGCTTGTCGATGGCGGCGACCGACTCGTCGGCCGCGGCCAGGCGGGCCGCCTTGTTCGTCGGGATCTCGATGTCGAACAGGCCGATGGTCATGCCGCCGCGCGTGGCGAACTCGAAGCCGACGTCCTTGATCCCGTCCACCAGGTGGGCGGTCTCCTCGGGGCCGAGCAGTCGATAGCACTCGTCGACCAGCTCCTTGAGGTCGGTCCGCTTCATGACCCGGTCGTTGAAGCGGAGCGGCGCGGGCAGGATCTGGTTGAAGATGATCCGGCCGATGGTCGTGCGCCGTCGCTCGGTGCGCAGCGCCTGGGACGGCTCGTCCCAGGTCGCGACCTCGACGTCGATGACCTCGTGCAGCTCGGCGCCGGTCTTCTCGCGGAGCTGGTAGGCGAGGATCGCCTCGTCCTCCGACGAGAACACGCGGACGGCCTTCTTGGACATCGTGTGGGCGTCCATGGTGAGGTAGTAGCAGCCGAGGACCATGTCCTGGGTCGGGGCCACGACCGGGCTGCCGTCGGCCGGCGACAGCAGGTTGGCGGTCGACAGCATCATCGTCCGCGCCTCTTCCTGGGCGGCCGTCGAGAGCGGCACGTGGACCGCCATCTGGTCGCCGTCGAAGTCCGCGTTGAAGGCGGTGCAGACGAGCGGGTGGATCTGGATGGCCGAGCCCTCGACGAGGACCGGCATGAACGCCTGGATGCCCAGGCGGTGGAGCGTCGGGGCGCGGTTCAGCAGGACCGGGTGATCCTTGATGACCTCTTCGAGGACATCCCAGACCTCCGGCCGCACCCGCTCCACGATGCGCTTGGCGCTCTTGATGTTGTGGGCGAAGCCCTTCTCGACGAGCTGGCGCATGACGAACGGCTTGAACAGCTCGAGCGCCATCTTCTTGGGCAGACCGCACTGGTGCAGCTTGAGCTCCGGGCCGACCACGATGACCGAGCGGCCCGAGTAGTCGACGCGCTTGCCGAGCAGGTTCTGGCGGAATCGGCCCTGCTTGCCCTTGAGCATGTCGCTCAGGCTCTTGAGCCGGTGGTTGCCGGTGCCGGCGATGGCCCGGCCGCGGCGGCCGTTGTCGATGAGGGCGTCGCACGCCTCCTGGAGCATCCGCTTCTCGTTGCGGATGATGATCTCGGGCGCGCCGAGCTCCAGCAGCCGCTTGAGGCGGTTGTTGCGGTTGATGACGCGCCGGTACAGGTCGTTCAGGTCGGACGTGGCGAAGCGCCCGCCGTCGAGCTGGACCATCGGGCGCAGGTCGGGCGGGATGACCGGCAGGACCGACAGGATCATCCAGTCGGGCCGGGTGCCGGAGCGACGGAAGGCCTCGATCAGGCGCAGCCGCTTGATCGCCTTCTTGCGACGCTGGCCCGAGCTCGTCCGGACCTCGACATGGAGGGTCCGAGCCAGCTCCTCGAGATCCATCCGGCTGATGATGTCGCGCACGGCCTCGGCGCCCATCCCGGCCGAGAAGACCCGGCCGGTCCGCGAGCCCGACCCGTAGCGCTCGTCCAGCTGGCGATACTCCAGCTCGCCGAGGGTCTGCATCGGCTTGAGGTTCTCGAGCTCGTCGCGCAGCTTGCGCAGCTCGTCCTTGAGCCCGGCGGCCTGGCCGGCGAGCTCATCCTTCTCGTGCTGGAGGGTGTCCTGGACGCCCGCCTCCAGGTCGGCGATCTTCTGCTCGACCGCGCGCGCCTCGTCGGCCTCGCGCTGCTGGAGGTCGGCGTTGACCGTCTCGGTGTACTCGCTGACGATCTTGCGCAGGCGCGCCGTGGCGTCCTTGCCGCCCTTGTCGCCCGCGGCGACCACGACCTCGCCGGTCGGGCCGAACGCGATGGTCTCGGCGGCGGCCTCCTTGCCGAGCTCGGCCAGGGCCGCCTCGGTCTCCTGGGCGGCGACGGCGATGGCCTCGAGCAGCGTCCCACGCTGGGCCTCGAGGTCCTCCTTCGTCCGGGCGAGCTCGGCCCTGAGCTCGTCGGCGTGCCGGTTGAGCTCGGCCTTCAGCTCGTCCTCGAGACCGGCCAGGCGCTCGCCGGCCTTCCCGCCACGGCCTTCGGCCTCCTCCTCGATCGCCGCCAGGGCGCGCTTGCGCGCGTCCTCATCGACGCTCGTGACGATGTACAGGGCGAAGTAGAGGATGCGCTCGAGGTTGCGCGGGCTGATGTCGAGCAGGATGCCGAGCCGGCTGGGCGTGCCCTTGAAGTACCAGATGTGGCTGACCGGGCTGGCCAGCTGGATGTGGCCCATCCGCTCGCGACGGACCTTGCTGCGCGTGACCTCCACGCCGCACTTGTCGCAGATGATGCCCTTGTAGCGGATGCGCTTGTACTTGCCGCAGTAGCACTCCCAGTCCTTGGTCGGACCGAAGATGCGCTCGTCGAACAGCCCGTCCTTCTCCGGCTTGAGCGTCCGGTAGTTGATGGTCTCGGGCTTGGTGACCTCGCCCTTGCTCCACTCCCGGATCTGGTCCGGGCTGGCGAGCGAGATGCGGATCGCGCTGAAGTTATTGACCTCGAGCATGGTTCTCCTCGACGTCGCCGCCTGGCTCGGCGACGTGATGCGGACCGTGAGCGAGCGGGGCTGGGCCGGCCGGGACCCGGCCCCGCGGGAACGGTGAGTGGATTCGGTCGGGGCTGATGGCCATCAGTCCTCGAACCCGGCGAGGTTGATCCCGCCGAGATCGGGGAGCAGATAGCCGGAGGCGTCGTCCTCCGCGTGGGGGATCTCCTCGTCGTTGGGATCGAGGATCTCCGCGTTGAGCCCGAGGCTCCGCAGCTCCTTGATGAGGACCTTGAACGACTCGGGGACCCGCGGCGGCTGGATCTCCTCGCCCTTGACGATCGCCTCGTACGTCTGGACGCGTCCGAGGACGTCGTCCGACTTGACGGTGAGCAGCTCCTGCAGGATGTTCGCGGCGCCGTACGCCTCGAGCGCCCAGACCTCCATCTCGCCGAAGCGCTGACCACCGAACTGCGCCTTGCCACCCAGCGGCTGCTGGGTGATCAGGCTGTACGGGCCGGTGGACCGCGCGTGGATCTTGTCCTCGACGAGGTGGTGGAGCTTGAGCATGTAGATGTAGCCGACGGTGATCGGCCGGTCGAACGTCTCGCCCGTGCGCCCGTCGCGAAGCTCGATCTTGCCCGACTCGGGCAGGCCGGCCTCGCGCAGCTCGGTCTGGATCTGCTGCTCGGTCGCACCATCGAAGACCGCGGTCGCCGCCTTCAGGCCCTTGGCGTGCAGGGCCCAGCCGAGGTGGGTCTCGAGGATCTGGCCGATGTTCATGCGGCTCGGCACGCCGAGCGGGTTGAGGATGATGTCGACGGGCGTGCCGTCCGGCAGGTAGGGCATGTCCTCGGCCGGCAGGATCTTGGCGATGACGCCCTTGTTCCCGTGGCGGCCGGCCATCTTGTCGCCGACCGAGATCTTGCGCTTCTGGGCGACGGACACGCGGACCAGGCGGTTGACGCCGGGCTGGAGGTCGTCGTTGAGCTCGCGTCGGAACTCGCGGACCTCGACCACCTTGCCGCGCTCGCCGTGGGGCAGGCGCAGGGAGCTGTCCTTCACCTCGCGGGCCTTCTCGCCGAAGATCGCCCGCAGCAGGCGCTCCTCGGCGGTCAGCTCGGTCTCGCCCTTGGGCGTGATCTTGCCGACGAGGATGTCGCCGGGGCGGACCTCGGCGCCGATGTAGACGATGCCCTCCTCGTCGAGATCCTTGAGGGACTCCTCGCCGACGTTCGGGATGTCGCGGGTGATCTCCTCGGGCCCGAGCTTCGTGTCGCGCGACTCGATCTCGTGCTTCTCGATGTGGATGCTGGTGAACAGGTCGTCGCGCACGAGGCGGTCGCTGATGACGATCGCGTCCTCGTAGTTGCCGCCTTCCCAGCTCATGAACGCCACGAGGACGTTGCGGCCGAGCGCGAGCTCCCCCTGCTGGGTCGAGCTCGAGTCGGCGATGGGCTGGCCGTCGGCCACGCGCGCCCCGACGTCCACGATGGGGCGCTGGTTGATGCACGTGCCCTGGTTGGAGCGGACGAACTTCTGGAGGCGGTACTCGTCGAGCTCGCCGGCGTCGGTCTCGACGGCGATGCGCTCGGCCGTGACGCTGGTCACGACGCCGCCGCGACGGGCCACGAGGACCTGCCCGGAGTCGCGCGCGGCGCGCGCCTCCATGCCGGTGCCGACGATCGGCGACTCCGGCTCGAGCAGGGGCACGGCCTGGCGCTGCATGTTCGAGCCCATCAGCGCCCGGTTGGCGTCGTCGTGCTCGAGGAACGGGATGAGCGCCGTGGCGACCGAGACGACCTGCTTGGGCGAGACGTCCATGTACTCGATCTGGTTGGCGCGCGCCTCCGGGAACGTGTCGCGGTAGCGCGACGGGATGCGCTCGTCGACGAAGTGACCCTCGTCGTCGAGGGCCGCGTTCGCCTGGGCGACGACGTGCTCCTCCTCCTCGTCGGCCGGGAGGTACTCGATCTCGTCGGTCACGACCGGGCGGATCGGGAACGCGTGGGCCTTCTGCTTCCTGAGCTCGGCGATGGCGGCCGCGGTGAACGGCTTGCCGGCCTTGAGCACGACGTCGCCGCCCTTGGACACGAGGTCCTGACCGGCCTCGTAGGCGCCGATGCCCGCCTCGTCGTAGCCGACGGTCCGCTTGACCTTGCGGTACGGGGTCTCGATGAAGCCGTAGCTGTTGATCCGGCCGTAGGTCGCCAGCGACCCGATCAGGCCGATGTTCGGCCCTTCCGGGGTCTCGATCGGGCAGATCCGGCCGTAGTGGCTGTGGTGGACGTCGCGGACGTCGAAGCCGGCGCGCTCGCGCGACAGGCCGCCCGGGCCGAGGGCCGACAGGCGGCGCTTCGAGGTCAGCTCGGCCAGCGGGTTGGTCTGATCCATGAACTGGCTGAGCTGGCTGCCGCCGAAGAACTCCTTCATCGCCGCCACGACCGGGCGGATGTTGATGAGGGCGTTGGGCGTGGCCTTGTCGATCTCCTGGATCGTCATCCGCTCGCGGACGACCCGCTCCATGCGCAGCAGGCCGATGCGGAAGGCGTTCTGGATGAGCTCGCCGTTGGCGCGGATGCGGCGGTTGCCCAGGTGGTCGATGTCGTCCTTGGGATGGAGGCCGCGGTTCGACTCGATGAGGTGGCCGACGATCGCCGCGATGTCCTCGCGGGTGATGGTCCGGCCATCCACCGGCAGCTCGATGCCCATCCGGCCGGCGACGCCGTCCAGCTTCTTGTTGAACTTGTAGCGGCCGACCCGACCGAGGTCGTAGCGGCGGAAGTTGAAGAACAGGCTCTCGACCAGCTGGCGGGCGTTGTCGCCGGTGGGCGGGTCGCCCGGGCGGAGCTTCTTGTAGACCTCGATGAGCGCCTCGGCCGTCGTGTGCGTGACGTCCTTGTCGAGCGTCGTCGCGATGTACGGATGGTCGGGGTCGCCGTCGATGGTCGAGAACAGCGCGGCGATCTCGTCGTTCTGCTCGTAGCCGACCGCGCGCAGCAGCGTGGTCGCCGGGATCTTGCGCTTGCGATCGACCTTGACGTACAGCTGGTCGGTCTTCGATGTCTCGAACTCGAGCCAGGCGCCGCGGTTCGGGATGACCTTGGCGGTGAACAGCTCACGGCCGGTCTGGTTGTAGATGTCGCTGTCGATGGAGTAGTACACGCCCGGCGAACGGACCAGCTGGCTGACCACCACGCGCTCGGCGCCGTTGATCACGAACGTGCCCTGGTCGGTCATCCACGGGTAGTCGCCCATGTACACGCGCTGGCGCTGGATCTCGCCCGTCTCCTTGATCAGGAGCTCGACGTTGACGTACAGCGGCTTGCTGAAGGTCAGGTCCTTGGTCCGGCACTCCTCCTCGGAGTACTTGGGCGCGCCGAACTCGTAGTCGAGGAACTGGAGTTCCATCACCTTGCCGGTGAAGTCCTTGATCGGACTGATCTCGTCGAACAGCTCGCGCAGCCCCTTCTCGATGAACCAGCTGAAGGAATCCAGCTGGAGTTCGATCAGGTTCGGGATCTCGAACTTCTCGTAGCTGACGCCATCGATCTTCTTGTCGATGCGGGCGTACGAGATGCGACCCGTCGGGGTCAGGGCGCGAGTCGACGACTCAGCAGACAGCATGAAGCACCACTCCTTGACGGAGGTATCGAGGGGGAAGGGAGGCCGCGCTCACAGAAGGAGTAGGATACCGCGATTTCGTGTCTTGTCAAACACGCCAGGACGTGCTATTGGCCGACCGGAGGGCATGGGGACCGACGGGCGGGACCGCCTGCCCCCATCCTCCGAGCCGGGCTACTTGATCTCGACCTTGGCGCCCTGCTCCTCGAGGGCCGCCTTGATCTTGTCGGCCTCGTCCCGGGCCACGCCTTCCTTGACGGGCTTCGGGGCGGCGTCGACCAGGTCCTTGGCCTCCTTGAGGCCGAGACCGGTCAGCTCGCGCACGACCTTGATCACGGGGATCTTGTTGGGACCGACCTCGGTCAGGACGGCGCTGAACTCGGACTGCTCCTCGGCGGCAGCCGGGGCACCACCGGCATCGCCACCGGCGGCGGGCGCGGCGGCGACCGCGGCGGGCGCGGCGGCGGTGACGCCGTAGCGCTCCTCGAAGCGCTTGATGAATTCGGACAGCTCGAGGACGGTCATCTTGTCGATCGCTTCGAGCAGATCATCCTGGGTCAGGACAGCCATCGGGGTTCTCCTTGGGGTATTCGTGGTGACGTGGGTCGCGGGGTGAAGGGGATCAGGACGCGGCCTGGCGGGCCTTCTGCTCGGCCACCTGCGCCAAGGCGTAGCCCAGATTGCGCAGCGGGGCGGCGAACAGTGAGCCCAGGGTCGCCACCGGTGCCTGCATCCCACCGGCCAGCATGGCCAGCAGGACCTCGCGCGGCGGCAGGGTCGCCAGGCGGGTCACCCCGTCGGCGTCGATGGCCCGGTCGCCCAGCACGCCGCCGGTGATCCGGACGACCTTGCTGAACGGGCGGGTCGCGTCGATGAGCGCCTTGGCGGTCCCGGCCTCGTCGTTGCCGAACGCGATCGCGGTCGGGCCGACGAGGAGCGGGCTGAGCGCCGCACCGACCGAGTCCTCGGCGGCGATGCGCATCAGGCGGTTCTTGACGACGCGGTAGGTGACGTCCTGCTTGCGCAGGGCGCGCCGGATCTCGGCGATCTCCTTCACGCTGAGGCCGCGGTACTCGGACACGATCATGGTGCGGTGGCTGGCGAGTTCCTCTCGCAGCGCCGCGATCGTCTCGCGCTTGGCCTCGGTCGGCATTCGAGCCTCCTTCTTGGCGACTGGCACGCGGCCGGCGTGCGGCGGTGGGTGCCCGGTGCGCGGGAGCGCTCCGGTCAGCCCTGCGACGGTCCCATGGCGCCCGCCCGGTGAAGGGCGGTCGACCCCGGCTCGCAGGGGTGCACCCACCCCGAAGGAGGTGGCTGTACCCGACTGCCTCGGCGTGCTCGTCGTCGTCCCCCGCCCCCGCCACCCCTCGGGTGACGACGGCCGGTCCGGTCCGACGGATCAAGCTCCGACCGACCTCCCGCGGGAGCGGGAAGCGGTCCGCGAGCGCAGGCTGTCTGCGGCGGTCCGTCTTTTGTCTGGTCAGATGGCGCGCGTCTCCGCCGCCATCGCGTCTGGTCTGCCGGCGACCCGCCGGCGGGGGTTCAGGCGGCCGCGGCGGCGAGGATCGCCGGCACGTCCACCCGGATGCCCGGGCCCATCGTGCTGGCGATGGTCAGCCCCTTGAGGTACTGGCCCTTCGCGCCGCTCGGCTTGGCCCGGTTGACCGCGTCCACGAGGGCCGCGACGTTGTCCACGATGGCCTGCGGCTCGAAGCTGCTCTTGCCGACGGCGACGTGGATGATGCCCGCCTTGTCGACCTTGAACTCGACGCGGCCGGACTTGACCTCGCGCACCGCGCGCTCGAGGTCGAAGGTGATGGTGCCCGCCTTGGGGTTGGGCATGAGCCCGCGGCGCCCGAGGATCTTGCCGAGCCGGCCCACGAGGCCCATCGAGTCGGGCGTCGCGAGCGCCACGTCGAAGTCGAGCCAGCCGGCCTCGATCCGCTTGACCAGGTCCTCGCCGCCGACCTCATCGGCTCCGGCGCGCAGCGCCTCCTGGGCCTTCTCGCCCTGGGCGAAGACGGCCACGCGGACCGTGGTGCCGGTGCCGTGCGGGAGCACGACCGTACCGCGGACCATCTGGTCCGCGTGACGCGGATCGACCCCGAGGCGGAGGTGGACTTCGACCGATGCGTCGAAGTTGACCGTGGTCGTCTGCTTCAGCAGCTCGGCCGCTTCGGTCGGCGGGTAGAGGACGGCCCGGTCGACGAGCTTGGCGGCCTCGATGTACTTCTTGCCCTGGCGTGCCATGTGCGGTTCCTCCGTGCGACCGGCGATCCCGGCCTCCCCCTGGATCCCGTCGGTCCGCGGCCGGGGTGCTGCCGCGGCGGATGCGTGGATGCGCTCGGCCGAGCGCCTAGCCGACGACCTCGATGCCCATCGACCGGGCGGTGCCCTCGATCTGGGCGACGGCGGCGTCGATGTCGTTCGCGTTCAGGTCCGTCTGCTTGATCGCGGCGATCTCGCGCAGCTGGTCGCGGGTGACGCGCCCGGTCGTCTCGCGCTTGGTGGCGCTGGCGCCCTTCTCCACCCCGGCCGCCTTGCGCAGCAGGTCCGCCGCCGGCGGGGTCTTGAGGATGAACGTGAACGAACGGTCCTCGAAGATCGTGATCTGGGCCGGGATGACCTGGCCGGACTTGTCGGCGGTCCGCTCGTTGTACGCCTTGGTGAACTCGACGATGTTGATGCCGTGCGGACCGAGCGCGGTCCCGACGGGCGGGGCGGGAGTCGCCTTGCCGGCCGGCAGCTGCAGGGTCAGGACGGTACGGATCTTCTTGGCCACGGGGGGTAGTCCGGTTCCTTTCTACAACTTCTCGACTTGCAGGAAGTCGAGCTCGACCGGGGTCTCGCGGCCGAAGATGCTCACCAGGACCTTGACCTTGTTGCGCTCCGGGTTGACTTCCTCGACCGTGCCGATGAACTCGGCGAACGGCCCGTCGTTGACCCGGACGCTCTGGCCCTTGGTGAAGGCGACCTTGAACTTGGGGGTCTCCACGCCCATGTGGCGCAGGATCTGCTTGACCTCGTTCTCGTCGAGCGGGATCGGCTCGCTGCGCACGCCGGGGATGTTCGCCCCACCGACGAAGCTCGTGACGCCCGGCGTGTTGCGGACGACGAACCAGCTGTCGGGATCGAGGATCATCTCGACCAGGACGTAGCCCGGGTACACCTTCTTCTGGACGGTGTGGCGCTGCCCCTGGCGGATCTCGATCTCGTCCTCCATCGGCACGAGGACCTGGAAGATCTTGTCCTCCATCATCATCGTCTCGATGCGGTGCTCGAGGTTGGTCTTGACCTTGTTCTCGTAGCCCGAGTAGGTGTGGATGACGTACCAGCGCTTCTCCGGCGCCTTCGTCTGCGTGCTCGTCTGGTCGGTCATCATCATCCCTTACGCCAGGTTGGCCACGAAACCGAGCACGCCCTGGAGGATGGCGTCGAGGACCGTGATGTACAGACCTACCACGAAGCTGATCGCGAAGACCAGCACGGTCAGGTTGCGGACCTGATCGCGGGTCGGCCAGCTGACTTTCTTCAGCTCGGACCAGACCTCATCGAAGTATCGGCGGATGCGCTTCACGTCGTCGTTCTTCTTCTCTCAGGACTCTCGGATGGGGTGGCAGGGGCGATAGGACTCGAACCTACAACCGCTGGTTTTGGAGACCAGTGCTCTGCCAATTGAGCTACACCCCTATGGCGCCGGCGCTACTTCGCCTCGCGGTGAAGTGTATGCCGGCGGCAGCGCGGACAGTATTTCTGCAATTCCATCCGGTTCGGATCGTTCTTCTTGTTCTTGCGGGTGGTGTACGTCCGCTCCTTGCACTCGGTGCAGGCGAGCTGGAACGTGGGACGCGCCTCGACCTTCGCCATCTCGTCCCTACTCGACGATGCTGACGATGGCGCCGGCGCCGACGGTCCGGCCGCCCTCGCGGATGGCGAAGCGCTGGCCGACCTCGAGGGCGATCGGGGTGATCAGCTCGACCGACATCTCGACGTTGTCGCCGGGCATGATCATCTCGGCGCCGTCGGGCAGGCCGATGGCCC
>JBKHXL010000074.1:0-7844 GCA_046566045.1 Candidatus Limnocylindria bacterium | reverse complement strand
TCGGCTGGACCCCGTGCATCGGGATCATCCTGGGCGCCATCCTGACCATGGCGGCCACCTCGGGCACCGTCGCCCAGGGGGCGGTCCTGCTGGTCGCGTACAGCCTCGGCCTGGGACTGCCGTTCGTCGCCATCGCCCTGGTCTACGACCGCGCCCCCGGCGTCCTGCGACCGCTGGTCCGCCATGGTCGCCTCGTGTCGCTGGTCGGGGGCCTGCTCGTCGTGGCCATCGGCCTGGCGATGGTCTTCGACCTCCTGCGCTACCTGCCGATCTGGTTCGGCTTCGTCTCCCTTGTCTGAGCCGAGCGGTCGGTCCCGCTCGCCGGATGGACGGCGCGGCCCACGGCGCGGGATGGTCGGGCCGTTCAGCGGTCGACAGCTCCTGCTCGTGGCGCTGGCCGTCGTGGGCACGGGGATCGGCCTCGCCGCCATCACCACGCCGCTCGGGCGGCCGGGGGACGGCCCGGGAGTCGTGGATCCGCGCGCTACGCCGTTCATCTTCGCCTCGCCCCCGACCGAGGGCCTCCGGCCCGGGTCCACCGCGCCGGACTTCGACATCGCCCTGGACGACGGCTCCACCTTCCAGCTCGCCGACCTCGACGGCGCGCCGATCCGGCTGGTGGACCTGCGCGGCAGGGTCGTGTGGGTCAACTTCTTCGCCAGCTGGTGCCCGCCCTGCCAGCAGGAGACCCCGATCCTGCGCGAGCTCGACGAGCGCTATCGCGAGCGCGGCCTGACCATCATCGGGATCAGCGTCCAGGAGACCTCGCCCGCGGACCTCCAGGCGTATGCCGACCGCTACGACCTCGGCTACACCATCGGCTTCGACGTGTCGGGCCACGTCTTTCGCGCCTACAAGGTGTTCGCCCTGCCGACCCAGTTCTTCATCGGCCCCGACGGTGTCATCCGCCAGGTGGTCAACGGACCGGTGGACGAGGCGGGCGCGTCCGCCCTCATCGAGTCGCTCCTGCCCAGCGCGGCGAGGTGACGCCGCGGGACGAGTCGCTCAGACGGGCTCGAACCGGAAGCGGTCGCGGTCGCGCGCCAGCCGCCCGACCGGGGTGCGCGCCTCGTGCGACAGGACGACCAGCCAGTCCTCGTCGGCCGCCTGGGCGAAGAGCTCTGCCTTGCGTACCACCGAATCGAGGGGGAAGTCGTCGAACGAGGAGATCCAGCGCGGGTTCGCGCCCCACGGCCGCATGAACAGGTCGCCGAAGAACGCCACGGTCCGGGCGCCGTCACCGGTACCGCGCACGACGACCGCCTGGTGGCCGGCCGAATGCCCGCCGGTGGGCACCGCCGAGACGCCGGGGAGCAATTCGCGCTCGCCCTCGACCCAGCCCTCGGCGCCCCAGTCCCGGACGAGCTGCAGCTCCGGTTGCACGTAGGAAGCGACGAGGCGCGGGTTGTCGCCCAGGGCGATCTCCCACTCGGCCTTCTGGGCGACGATCCGGGCGTTCGGGAAGGCCCGCGCGCCGTCGACCCGGAGCAGGCCGCCGGCGTGATCGAAATGGAGATGGCTCATCACCACGAGGTCGATACTCGCCGGCTCGATCCCGGCCCCTTCCAGCGTGGGCACGATCGGGGTCCCCTCGTAGGCACGGATGAAGCGGGTCCTGTCGTCCACCCGCTCCCCGATGCCGGTCTCGACCAGGACGCGCCCGGCCGGGGTCTCGATGATCAGACAGTTGAGGGCCTGGACGATGCGGTGGTCCTCGTCCAGCTCGTCGCCGACGAGCCCGCCCCAGAGCACTCGCGGCACCGGCCCGAACAGGGTGCCGGCATCGGACCGGAAGATCCCGGCGCGGTGCAGGGCGACGGTCGTGCCGCCGCCCAGGGCCGCCGACCAGTCGACGGCGTCGCCGATGGCCACGCCCTACCGGTCCTTCTTGAAGTCCTGGTGGAAGGCGGACGCGGTCGGTTCGCTCTGGCCCTGGTAGCGCGACCGCAGCGCCGGCGACCCGTACGGCCGCTCGACCGGCGAGGACATCCGGAAGAACGAGATCTGGCCGATGCGCATCGCGTGGTACAGCGCGATGGGCAGGTTGGCCACGTTCGACAGCTCGAGGGTCAGGTTGCCTCTCCATCCCGGATCCACGTAGCCCGCCGTCGAGTGGATGAGCAGCCCGAGGCGCCCCAGCGAGCTGTTGTGCGTCGGGATGAAGGAACGCGTCGCGAGGAAGACCCCGCGCGGTGACGTGACCTGGATACATCGGACCGGTACCGACGCCACCTCGCGAACGACGTCGATCGCGCGGAAGCGATGGAACCTGCCGGCAGGAGGCCGCTGCCGAGCGAGCTTGCGGGACAGGCGAAATACTGGGCGATCGGGCGTGAACTTCACGCGGTACTTCGGCCCGTGATCCACCCCCCGAAGCATCGCCCTCCCGACGGACTTGATGGGGCGGAACCCCAGGCTGGCTGCAAGCTCCACGACCCCGTCGGCGATGTTCTCATTGGTGCTCGTGAACTCGCAGCGCCCGGCGACATCGTCGACGTACCCGTCGGTGTCCATGAGGCCCTGAAGAAGCGCCACGCGCTGCTCGACGCCCGCTTCAAGGTATGAGCGAGGAACGTACTTGCCGGCATGCATCCCCATGTCGCGGAGCTGACTTGAGAGCGACGCGTTTCGCGCGTAGCGACCCGTCGTCGCATCTCGCGTCCGCCCGACACCGCCGATGCGGTACAGGTTCGGAGCGTGCCGAGCGCGCCGGACCTCGTAGCCGTCCCCGCTCACCTGTGGGAGGACCTCGTCATCGACCGAGGTGATGGCCGCCGCCGTCGTCGTCCCATCGCCGAGCCAGGCACCAAAGGTATAGGGCTCGATCGGAAGGTCGAGTCGATCGGGATAACGAACCGGACCGGCGAGCGGAACGTGGTGGTTCGATTCACCACTCACCCGGAGGGTGCGACGAATCTCGTCAGTCGTCCGAACTTCGACTCGATGGACGTCTCCTCGCCGGCCACGCTTGTCGATCGTGACCCACTGGTGCTCCGCATCGGCGACGACGCGCTGCCCATCCGAGAAGATGACCTCGCGGCACGGACGCCCGATCATCGGATCCGTGGCAGCCACGATCATCGTCGGTACGCCGTCAGCATCGAAGACATGATCCCCGGGCTGGAGGTCGCCCATGGTCCGCCAGCCCCCCGGAGTCGGGATCGCAGTGTCAAGCGCAAGCGCCTTCCCTTCGAGCCTGGCGACGAGGTCGTCGGGCAGCTCGACCCACTCGAGCGTCTGGCCGAGCACGAACTCGCCCGGGTGCAGGATGAACGGCTCGTCGTCTTCGACGCTGACCATCTCGGTCAGGTCGGGCTGCTGGGTGCGCGGGTCGATGTACGGATAGCGGTTGTTGCGGAAGACCCGGAAGCGCCGATCGAGGTGCAGGTCCACCGACGACGGCTGGAGGTCCTCCGGGTCGTACGGGTCGATGCGCACCGTGCCGGCCTCCAGCGCGGTCCGGATGTCGCGATCCGACAGCACGCTCACTTGGCCAACCCGCCACTCCCCTTTTCCTCGAACAGCGAATCGACCTCGCGCTTGAGGTCGGCAAGGTCCTCGAAGCTCTGGTAGACGCTCGCGAACCGGATGTAGGCGATCTGGTCGATGCCGCGCAGGCGCTCCATGGCGAGTGCCCCGACGCGCGACGACGGGATCTCGCTGACGCCCGCCGCGCGCAGCTCGGCCTCGATGGCGTCGGCCGCCACCTCGGCCGCGTCGTCGGCCACGGGACGGCGCGTGAGGGCCTTGCGCAGCCCGGACACGAGCTTGTCGCGATCGAACTCCTGGCGCGTGCCGTCGCGCTTCACGAGCACCAAGCGAGCCGCCTCGATCCGCTCGTAGGTGGTGAACCGGGTCGCGCACAGGTTGCACTCGCGACGGCGCCGGATGGTGGCCGAATCGTCGAGGTCGCGCGAATCGACGACGCGGGTGTCCCGCTCACCGCACTGGGGGCAGCGCATCGATCTCCTGTCGTGCTGGGACCACTACCACTAGTGGTCTGGCCGCAGGATACCACTACATGGTGTGGTCACGAGGGCGATCCGTGCGAGGGCGGCGGTGGCGTCGCCGTGGGTGCCGCGGGCGGTGTCGGCGGGGGTCCCGCGGGCCCGGCGGAGGCGGCCCGGACCTCGGGCGCCGTCCGCGCGTCCGCCTCCACCCCGACCGACAGCTCGGATGCCTCCAGGGCGTGGCGGGCGATGGCCTCGCGCGCATGCATCAGGTTCAGGTAGCCGCGCTTGAGCGACGTCTGCGCCTCCAGCTCGCGGCTTCGTCGATGCACCTGGGCCTGGATCGACGCCCCGTGCTCGACCATCCCGAGGGCCCGCGTGGCCCGCTCCAGGTCGCCCACGAGCCGATCGCGGATGATCGCCGCCGGCTTCGGGCCGCGCAGGGCCCGCATCTCGACGAGGTAGCGCTCGAGCGCGTCGTTGGCCGCCTCGATGGTGGGGCCGATGGTGTCGGCCGGGACCTGCTGGCGGCGGACGGCATCGATCCGGGCGGTCGCGCCCTCGAGCGAGATCTCGATCCGGGCGGCGAGGTCGGCGACGGCGGCCTTGAACGCCCCGACCTCGTGGCTGCGCCGCGCGATCGAGCCCGACCGGCGGAAGACGACGACGAGGCCGGCCGCCAGGGCGATGAACGCCGCGATCGGCAGGAGGTCGATGAGTCGCTCCACGTCGTCCCCGGGCCCGCCGTCAGCCCGACCGGCTGCGCAGCTGGTCGGCAAGGGCTCGTCCGACCTCGAACAGGTCGCCGACCACGAGGACGTCGGCGAAGTCGGCGATGGGCGCGTCCGGGTCACGGTTGATGGCCACGATCGAGCCCGCCGTCTGCATCCCGACCTTGTGCTGGATGGCGCCGCTGATGCCCATCGCCAGGTACAGCTGCGGCTTGACGATCTTGCCCGTCTGCCCGATCTGCTGGGCGTACGGGATCCAGCCGCTGTCGACGGCCGCGCGCGATGCGCCGACCGCCCCGCCCAGGAGCTCGGCCAGCTCGGCGATGAGGGCGAAGCCGTCGGGCCCGCCCACGCCGCGACCCCCGGACACGATGATGCGGGCGTCGTCGATGGACACCGCCGCACCCTCGGCCGCCACGCGATCGACGACCCGGACCACCGGCATCGCGCGGACCGGCGCGGTCGTCCGCTCCCCGACGGTCCCGGCGGTCGGGAGCGCCTCGGCGGTGACCGTGTTCGGGCGGATCGTGATGATGCCTCGCCCACCGGCGAAGGCCCCTTCCGTGATGAGCTTGCCGCCGAACACACTGTGGGTGACGACCGGACCCTCGGCACCAGCCGCGACGCCGACCGCGTTGGCCAGCACGCCCAGACCGGTCAGCGCCGACAGCACGCCGGCGAGGTCGCGACCGTCGGGGCTGGCCGGCAGGAGGACGACATCGATCCCGTCGAGCGCGCCCGCCACGACCGCGGCGATCTCCGAGGCCGTCGCGCCGTCGGCCACACCCCGCTCGACCTCGACCGTCGGGAGGTAGGCGGCGAGCTCGGCGGCGGGCGCATCGGCGCCTGCCCCGGGCATGATCCTTCGCGCCTCGCCCAGCATCCGGGCCGCCGTGGCCACCTCGGCCGACAGCCGGGTCAGGGCGCCGTCCGGGCCGGTCTCACCGACGACGAGCACGCTCGCCATCAGATGAGCCTCCGCTCGGCGAGGAACTCCACGACCTGGCGGGCGGCCTCCTCGGGCGTGTCGCGGATGACCCGGGTGGCGGCGCGCGCGGGGGGCTGCTGCTGGCCCACGACCGTCGTCGTCGCGGCCGCCAGTCCGACCGTCGCCGGGTCGATGCCGAGGTCCGCGAGGCCGAGCGTGGCGATCTCCTTCGAGCGCGCCGCCATGATCCCCTTGAGCGACGGATAGCGCGGCTCCCCGAGGGCCTGCGTGCCGCTGATGAGGGCCGGCATGGCGGCCTCCAGCACGTCGTAGCCGGTCGGGCTGATGCGGTCGACCCGGACCATCCGCGCGGCGGGATCCGGCCGGATGTCCGCCGCCCACGACAGGTACGGCAGCCCAGCCAGCGCGGCGACCCCGGCCGGGACCGTGCCCGCGAACCCGTCGGAGGTGTCCACGCCAGCGAACACGAGGTCGAACTCGAGCGTCGCCAGCGCCGCGGCGAGGACCCTGGTCGTCGCCACGATGCACGATCCGGCCAGCGCCGGGTCGGTCACGAGCACGCCGCGGTGCGCCCCCATGGCCAGCGCCTTGCGCATGGTCTCGGGCGCGTTGGCCGGCGCCATCGTGAGCAGGATGACCTCGCCCTCGCCGGCCGCCTCCACCAGCTTGAGCGCCTTCTCCAGCGCGTACTCGTCGTTGCCATTGACGACGGCCGGGAGGTGGGCGCGCTCGAGGCGCCCGTCGGGACCGATCCGTTCACCGCCCGACGCGGGATCGGGCACGGGCTTCGTGAGGACGACGATGCGCACCGGGTGAGGTCCCTCCGTGTTCGCCTGGCGGGTCTCGCGTGGTCAGTCGGGCTTGCCGAGCAGGCTCCGTGCCAGGACGAGTCGCTGGATCTGCTGCGTTCCCTCGTAGAGCTGGGTGATCTTCGCGTCGCGCATCATCCGCTCGACCGGGAACTCCTCGATGTACCCGTAGCCGCCCAGCACCTGGACCGCGTCGGTCGTGACCCGCATGGCGGTGTCACCGGCCACGAGTTTACACATGGCCGACCATCGGGCGGCATCGGTCGCCCCGGCGTCGATCTCGACGCAGGCCTTGTACAGCAACTGGCGCGCGGCCTCGGTCTGGGCGTCCATGTCGGCCAGCATCGCGCCGATCTGCTGGAAGTCGCCGATGCGCTGCCCGAACTGGCGTCGCTCGCGGGCATAGGCCGTCGCGACCTCCAGCGCGCCCTGGGCGATGCCGACCGCCTGGGCGGCGATCCCGGGCCGGCTGCGGTCGAGCGTGCGCATGGCGATGGCGAACCCGTCACCCTCCTCGCCGAGGCGGTTCCCCTCGGGCACGCGCACGCCGTCGAAGGCGAGCTCCGCGGTCGGGGAACCGCGCAGGCCCATCTTGTGCTCGATCCGGGCGACACCGAACCCGGGGGTCGGCAGCTCGAGCACGAACGCGCTCAGCCGGCGGTGGCGGGCGGCCTCGGGGTCGGTCACCGCGAAGACGACGAGGCGGTCGGCCACCGACCCGTGGCTGATGAAGCGCTTGCTCCCCGAGATGACATAGGCATCCCCGTCCCGGGTCGCCGTCGTCCGTGCCGCCGCGGCATCCGACCCGGCCTCGGCCTCGGTCAGCGCGAAGGCGATGAGGTGCTCGCCGCTGGCCAGGGACGGGCACCAGCGGGCCTGCTGATCGGGCGTGCCGGCGAGGAGGATCGGCAGCGCGCCGAGCTCATGGACGGCGAGGATGAGCCCGGTCGTCGCGCACGCACGGCTCAGCTGCTCGACCGCGAGGCAGACGGTCAGCAGGTCCGCCCCCACCCCACCGTGCTCCGTCGGGAAGGGCAGGGCCAGGATGTCGTGGTCCGCCAGGAGGCGGCGCATGTCCTCGGGGAACTCGCCGGACCGGTCGATCTCGGCGGCCCGCGGGGCGACCCGGTCGTCGGCCAGGACCCGCACGGCGTCGCGCACGAGCTCGTGCTCCTCGCCGAGTCGATACGGGCCGGGGGCGCGGTCAGGGATGGTCACCGGGCCCATCGTACCGCGCGACCCGGACTGGAATCGCGGCCCGGCCTGGGCTACGCTCCGGTCGCGTGGCGTCGCCGGACGCGGGGGTCCGGCGTTCCAGCCGCAGAGGGACGCACGCCATGGACGACAGCACCACCATCCTGCTGGCCCTGGTGGCCGCCAGTGCCCTGGGCATCGCCGCCGTCGT